>NZ_JBRIQO010000035.1:0-86949 GCF_052983175.1 Streptosporangium sp. G12
GGCTGGTGAGCGCCCGCCAGAGTCTTGATCAGCGTGGACTTCCCGGCGCCGTTCTGGCCGAGCAGGCAGTGCACCTCGCCCGCGCGGACCTCCAGGTCGACGCCGTCGAGGGCGCGCACTCCGGGGAACTGCTTGACGATTCCTCGCATCACGAGGAGGGGTGCCGAGTCGGTTGACGGCTCCGGCATGGGGGGCCTCCGTGGATCTTCACGACAGAATCTCGATGGGGATTTTGCTGCGAACTTCTATGACAAAAGGGACTTAGTCGACAAAAGGGATCCCGCCCGTCCGGCCGGGCCGGACAGCACCAGCGTGGCGCCGCCGAGGTCGGCGTGAACGACGGCGTCACGAATCCGGTTTTCCGGTCGGACGGACGGGATGCTCAGGGGGCGATACCGGGTTCTCACGAGGTATGGCGTCTCATTCGCGCTCCTTCTCGGGTGCCGGTGTCGCCAGGCGGACATCGATGGCGGTGGGGTTGGAGAGCACCCTCTCCGTGACGATCCCGGCGGCGCCGCGCGAGGCCGCGCCGAAGCCGAGATCGGAGGCGACGAACTCGCAGCGGGCGACGGATCCCTCCACGCCCAGCCGCTTCAGCTCCGCCTGCGCGACCGGGATGAGCCGGTCGGCGAGCTTGGCGAAGTAGCCGCCGATGACGATGACGCGCGGGTTGAAGAGGTTGACCAGCGTGGCCGAGCCCCGCCCGAGCCAGCGGCCCACCTCTCCGATGGCCAGGTCGACCCTGGGGTCGCCGGCGGCCCAGCGCAGCTCGATCTCGGCCAGCCGCTCCTCCGGGTCGCGCATCACCCCGTCGTGCATGCCGTAGGCGTGGTCGGGGGTGGCCATCCGGACCAGCGCCGCCAGGCCGACCTTCGTCTCCCAGCAGCCGATCCGGCCGCAGCCGCAGCGCTCGCCGGAGGGGTCGACCATGACGTGGCCCACCTCGCCGGCGAAGCCGTCGGCACCGCTCAGCAGGCGCCCGCCCGAGATCACGCCGCCGCCGATGCCCACCTCGCCGGTGAGGTAGACGAGATCGGCCGTACCGGCCGCCACCCCGGAGGTGTACTCGGCGAGGGCCGCCAGGTTGGCGTCGTTGTCCACGCTGATCGGCACGTTCGGGGGCACTCCGGCGCGGACCAGCCACTCCGCCACGGGGACGCCGTACCAGCCGAGGTTGGGGGCGACGTCCACGGTGCCGGTGGCGGTGTCGACGAGACCGGGGACGGCCACGGTGATCCCGGCGATCCTGACCTCCAGGACGTCGAGCTCGGCCATCGCCTCCCCTATCACCCGGGCCAGCTCCGTCAGGGAGCGCTCGGAGTCGCGGCCCATGGCGTCGAAGCTCACCCGCCGGTCGATCAGCACCCGGCCGCCCAGGTCGGTGGCGAAGGCGGCGATGTAGTCGACGTTGACCTCGAGGCCGAGGGCGCCGACACCGGCGCCGTCCAGAGCGAGGGCCAGCCCGGGGCGGCCGACGGCGCCCGCGTGCTGTGGCCCGATCTCCTTGAGGAGGCCGCGGGCCTGCAGCTCGCTGACGAGGCTGGTGACCGTGGTCTTGTTCAGGCCGGTCTCCATGGCGACGACCGACCTGGAGCGCGGGCCGTACTCGCTGACGTGACGCAGCACCAGGGACAGGTTGGACCGGCGCACCGTGGCCTGGTCGGCGGGGGTGCCGGCCGACCTGTTCGAGCTCGTCGAACCGCCGTTGCGACTGCCGGTCCAGCTACGGTGCACGCCACTCCCTCAATTAATTTGCATGACTGGCCGAATTAAAGGCTCAGTTCGGACGGGGGCGCAAGGTCCGAAACGTTTCGATCTACGTAACGTTTTCGTAACACGATCGCCCATTTACTCCGGTTACGTCACACGAACGACAGATATCGAGTTGTTACCGGGCTCGTGGTGCGCGCCAGGACACCTCTGTGTTACAAATCCAATTAATTTCTATCCGAGACAAATAAAAGCCAGGTGACCGTGTGATCCAGGAGCAGCACCAGGCCCGCACGGTGGGCGGCGCGCCCCAGGCCGCGGGTCACGCCTCGCTCCGCCGGACGAACCTCTCCCTGGTCCTGCGCCACCTGCGCGAGCACGGGTCCACCTCCCGCTCCGACATCGCGGAGGCCACCGGCCTGCACCGGGCCACCGTCTCCAACCTGATGGTCGAGCTCCTCGACCGGCGGCTGGTCCAGGAGGTGGGCGTCGACCACGCGGGCGCGGTCGGCCGCCCCCGGCGGGCGGTGGCGTTGCACGGCGCGCACATCGGCGCTCTCGGGCTGGAGCTCAACGTCGACTACATCGCCGTGCACGGCGTCGACCTCGGAGGCAACGTCCTGGTCGACCGCCGCCTGGGCTTCGACGCGGCCGGCAGCGGCCCCAGCCGCTCGCTCCGCGAGCTCGGCCTCACGGCCCGTGACGCCATCGAGGAGATGACGCGCGCCGGGGCCGCCCCGGCGGGCATCGGGGTGGCGGTCCCCGGCCTGGTCGACGTCGACCACGGGGTGGTGGCCTTCGCCCCCAACCTCGACTGGCACGACGTGCCGCTGGCCGCCCGGCTGTCCTCCGCCCTCGGCCCGCTGCGCGTGCCGGTGACGGTCGACAACGACGCGAACCTGGCCGCCCTCGCCGAGTACACCTCCGGGGTGGCGGCCGGTACGGCCGACATGGTCTACCTCACCGGCGAGGTCGGCGTGGGCGGCGGCATCATCGTGGACGGCGGGCTGCTGCGCGGGGCGGACGGCTTCTCCGGCGAGGTCGGGCACCTGCCGGTCGACCCGAGTGGCGGGCGCTGCGGCTGCGGGCGCTTCGGCTGCTGGGAGACGAAGGTCGGCCTGGCCGCGCTGGTGCGCATGGCGACCCCCGAGCGGGCGTACGGCCTCGGCTCCGGCCCGGTGCCCGATCCCGAGGAGCGGGTGGCCGAGATCGCCCGCGACCTCGCCGCCGGCGACAGGCAGACGCTGGTCGCGGTCGCGGAGGTCGGCCGCTGGCTCGGGCTCGGCGGCTCGATACTGGTCAACCTCTTCAACCCGCGCGTGATCGTCGTCGGCGGTTACTTCGCCACCCTGGCCGGCTGGATGCTCCCCTTCGCGCAGGCGGAGCTGGAGCGCCTGGTCGTCGCGGGCCCCGCGGCCCGCTGCCGTTTCGTCGCCTCCGACCACGGCTTCGGCGCGGCCTCCCGGGGTGCCGCGAACGTGGTGATCAACCAGATCGTCAACGACCCCACCGCGATCATGAGGCCCGCGCCGCAGCCCTCCGGAGCCTGAGGCTCGCGGTCCCCTTCGGAGCGGCCCCCTCGGAGCGGTCCCCCTCGCGCGAGGTCAGAGCACGTCCTCCCGCAGCCGCGGGAAGACCTTGGAGACCTTGGCCAGCAGATACTCACCGTAGGTTCCGGTGAAGACGCGCAGGTCCTGGCCGTCCCAGCGGGCACGGCCGCCGCCGGCGGCCTCCCGCGAGGGCAGCGGGGGCACCTCCGCGTCCCAGGCGGGGTCGAAGAAGAACGGGAACGACAGCCTCTCGTTCCCGCTGACGTTGCGCACCCGGTGCGGGGTCGAGCGGTAGAAGCCGCCGGTGAGCCTGTCGAGCATGTCGCCGATGTTGCACACGAAGGTGCCGGGGATCGGCGGAGCCTCGATCCAGCCGCGGCCGGCGTGCACCTGGAGCCCCCCGTTGCGGTCCTGGGCCAGCAGGGTGAGCAGGCCGTAGTCGGTGTGCTCCCCCACCCCCCACCCGTCGGAGGCGGGCGGGGCCGGAGGGTAGTGGAAGATCCGGAACAGCACGGTGGGGTCGGCGGTGTAGCCGGTGGCGAAGTAGTCCTCCGCGAGCCCGAGGCTGAGCGCGACGCCACGCATGACCGACTGCCCGAGATCGGTGAGCCGGTCGAGGTATTCGAGGACCGCCTCGCCCAGCTCGGGCACCCGGGCGGGAAACAGGTTGCGGCCGTGCAGCGGCAGCCGGGCGCGGGGGTCGTCCTCGGGCAGCTCGGTCCCGAAGTAGACGCCCTCCTTCAGGTCGGGACGGCCGGAGGTGAGCTCGCCGCCCACCGGGAAGAACCCTCGCCAGGCACGGCCTCCCCGCTCCATGGAGATCTCCGCCTTCACCTCGGGGGGCAGCGAGAAGAAGCGGCGGGCGGCGGTGTCGAGGCGGTCGAGCAGCGAGGGCGGCACCCCGTGGCCGGAGACGTAGAAGAACCCGGTGTCGCGGCAGGCCCGCTCGATCTCGCGGGCGACCCGCTCGCGTTCCGCGTGGGACCCGCCCCGCACCAGGGCGCTGACATCGATCACCGGTAGCCGCTCCACCTGCCCATCATCACCCATCGGTCCGTCTCCGCGAGGCGTCGGCGTCGGCGTCAGCGGCGTCGGGGTCGAGGTCGGTGGCGTCGGGGTCGGGGTCGGGGTCGGCCGCGGCGGGGTCCGCGAGGGCGTGGGAGTCCGGGAAATCCGTTTCCAGAGGGTGGGAGACGGCGAAGACCTGGTCGAGGCCCACGATGCGGAAGACGCGGGCCAGGTGATCGGGGATGGCGGCCAGCACGATGCCGGCGTGGGCCTCCAGGGCACGGTTGCGGGCGACGAGCAGGACGGTGATGCCGCTGGAGTCGCACGCGGTGAGGCCCGCCAGGTCGATGACGAGCCGCTGGCCCGGCAGCGGGGCGATGCTCCGGAGCGCCTCGCGCAGCCGGGGCGCGGTGAGAAAGTCGAGCTCACCGGCCACCTCGAGCACCGGGCCGGTGCCGGTGCCGCGGGTGGCGACCCTCAGCTCGCTCATCGCTCCTCCTCGCCGGCCGGGGCGGGAACGCCGAGGGCCAGGACGGCGGTGTCGTCGTCCAGGCCGTCACCGAAGGAGTCCAGCAACTCCTTCACCGCGGCGATGGCGCCGGTCGCGGTGGTGGGGGCGAGGGCCGCGGCGAAGTCCCGCAGGGCCTCCTCACTGTGGCGGTTGCCCTCGGCGTCGACGCGGGCCTCGGTCAGGCCGTCGGTGTAGAGCAACAGGGTGTCGCCGGGCGCGAGCCTGGTGGTGGTGGCCGCGAAGCGCGCGTCGGGCAGGACTCCGACGAGCAGGCCGCCGGGGGTGGGCCGGTAGTCGGCCCCGCCGTCGGCGCGCATCAGCAGGGCGGCGGGGTGGCCGCCGCTGGCGAGGGTGAGGGTGAAGCCGTCGCCGTCCGGGGTGAGCAGGCAGAAGATGACAGTGCAGTAGCGCAGGTCGTCACCGGTGTACTCCTGGCGCAGCACGGTGTTGAGGGTGGCCAGCACCTCGACGGGGTCGGGGGCGTGGACGGCCGCCGCGCGCAGGGTGTAGCGGGTCAGGGAGGTCAGCGCCGCGGCTCCGGCCCCCTTGCCGCACACATCGCCCAAAAAGGCACCCCAGCGGCCGTCGCCGAGGGGAAAAAGGTCGTAGAAGTCTCCACCGACCTGGTCGGCGGAGGCGATGTGGTAGTGCGCGGCGGCCTCCAGTCCGGGCACCGCCGGGAGGACCGCGGGCAGCAGGCTGCGCTGCAGGGTGGTCACCAGGCGCTTGAGGCGCTCGCGCTCGTGCTCGGCCTCCTGGCGGGCGCGCAGCAGCTCGCGTTCGTAGGCGCGGCGGTCGCGGGCGTCGAAGACGGTGGTGCGGATCAGCAGGGGCTCGCCGTCGGTGCCTGTCTTGAGGACCGAGGTGACCAGCACCGGCAGCCGGGTGCCGTCGGCGGCCCGCAGGTCCAGGGCGACCCCGCCGAGCTCGCCCTGCATGCGCAGCAGGGGCGCGAAGTGCGTCTCGTGGTACAGCTTGCCGCCGACGGTGAGCAGGTCGCTGAAGCGACGCCGGCCCACCAGCTGGTCGCGGGTGTAGCCGAGCCAGGTCAGCAGCGTGGTGTTGATTTTGGCGATCTGACCGTCCAGGAGAGTGGACAGGTAACCGCACGGCGCGTTCTCGTACAGGTCCTCGGCGCTGTCCTCCAGCAGCGCGTTGAACCGTGCCCGCGGGACGCTGTGGTTACCGGAATCAGTCGGTCCGGGAACGGCCCCGGTGCCCGACATCACCGGTCGGCCGCGAAGGAGGCGATCGCCTGGGCGGTGGCCTGCGGGGCGCTCAGCTGCGGACAGTGCCCGACGGCGTCCAGGGTGACCAGCCGGCTTCCGGGAATCCGGGCGTGCACGAACGCCCCCACCTCCCGGGGGGCGATGACGTCGCTGGCGCATTCGAGCACCAGCGTCGGCAGCTTCACCTTGGCCAGGTCTGCGCGGTTGTCGGACAGGAACGTGGCGCGCGCGAAGACGGACGCGATCATCGGGTCGGTGCGGCAGAAGCTGTTGGTCAGCTCCTCGCCCAGTTCGGGGCGGTCGGGGTTTCCCATGATCACCGGTGCCATCGCCGCCGACCAGCCCAGATAGTTGCTGTCGAGGGATTCCAGCAACTCCTCGATGTCGGCCTCGCTGAACCCGCCCCGGTAGTCGCCGTCGTCGAGGTAGCGCGGCGAGGGGGTGAGCAGGACCAGCTTGGCGAACCGGTCGGGCTCGCGTGCCGCGGCCAGCACTCCGATCATGGCGCTGACCGAGTGCCCGACGAAGATCACCTGCCGGAGGTCCAGTTCCCGGCAGATCCGCAGTACGTCGTCGGCGTAGCCGTCCAGGGTCGCGTACCGCTCGGCCTGCCAGGCCGACAGGTCCGACCGGCCCATCCCGACGTGGTCGAACAGCACCAGGCGAAACCTCTCGGCCAGCGTGGGCACCACCAGGCGCCACATGTTCTGGTCGCAGCCGAACCCGTGCGCGAGCATCAGCAGCGGTCCGTCTTCCTTGCCGACCATCACCACGTTGTTTCTGCTCTTTGCACCCATTGGCCCATCTTTCCACCTGCCGTGACCCCGCAGGAGAATCCGGCCGCACCGCCGGGACCGCGACCCGGACCGAACCGGCGTCCGCCCGGCCGGGCACTCGCTCGCACCGGCCCTTGTGGGATGGCGGGACCGGGCGTACGGTCCGGCCATGGACGTCGTTCACCATCCGCGCGTGGCCTGGGAGGGCGCGCGTACCTTCGTCAACGCCGCCGACGGCAACGTCTACTGGTGGCTCAGCGACATGCTCGGGCGCTCTCTCGGCGCCACGCACCAGACGAGACTTTCCGAGACGCGGCTACGCCTGCAACGCGAGGAGGCCTGGCCGGCCGAGACGGCGGCCTGGCGAGTACGCCTGGAGGAGATGCTGCACGCACGGCCTGACCTCGCACCGGTCGTGCTCCAGCTGGTCGCGGACACCTCGCGTCGCCTTTCTCCCTGAGGACGGGCGCGCTCTCCCTGAGGACGGGCGCGCGAAGGGCCGGACTCCCGCCGAGGGCGAGTGTGCGAGAAGCCGCACCGCGAGTCGGGGGCGGGACAATGCGAGGCTGGGGCGGGGCAGGGCTGGGCGATCCCTTCTACGATCGGGGACGTGACCGCCCCCATCTCACGTTCCAGTGCCCGGATCCTGCTGGTCGACGCCGACGAGCGCCTCCTGCTGTTCCGGTATCCCGCACCCGCCCAGTGGCCCGTCGAGCACTACTGGATCACGCCGGGCGGAGGAGTGGACGACGGTGAGACGCTGGTCGCCGCGGCGGTCCGCGAACTGCGCGAGGAGACGGGACTGGAGGTCACGGAAGAACACATGGGGTCCGTCGTGGCCCGCTCCTCCGGCCTCACCTGGTTCGGCGACATCCGGGTCGCCGCGGTCGACTCGTTCTTCTTCCTGCGCGTCGGCGAACACACCGTCGACGTCTCGGGACAGGAGGAACTGGAGCGCTCGGTGATCTCGGCGCACCGCTGGTGGACCCGGCACGACCTCCTGACCACCCGCGAAGCGGTCTTCCCCCTCGGCCTGGGGACCCTGCTGGCCGGTTTTCTGGCTGGAGACCTCCCCGCCGAACCCATCCTGCTCCCCTGGCACCACGACGAGTAGTGCCGGGCCGGCGGCGACGGGCGGGTGCCCGAGCACTCGGGCACCCGCCCGTCGCCGTGTCGCGTGCCGCCCCAGGGATTCGAACCCTGATCACCCAGGTCCTGAACCTGGTGCCTCTGCCGTTGGGCCAGAGCGGCCGGGCGTGCCTCGCGGCACGCCGGTGTCACGATGTCGCCGTACTGCTTGTACTGCTCGTGCTGCCGTGCCGCTCCTCTCGCTCGTCATGCTCGTCTCGCTGTGCTGCTCGTGCTCGTGTCGCCCGTTTCCCCGCATTGTTCGTGTCGTCGGAACGGCAGGGCTCGAACCTGCGGCCTTCCGGTCCCTGGCCGGATGCTCTTCCTGCTGAGCTACGCCCCGTCACGCGTCCGGGCCGGCTGGCGTGGGCCGTACCGGACGCGCCGCGGTCCTGCCGACCGGGCGGGGGTCGCCACTCCCGTCGCCGAGTCCCAGTCCCATGCCCCGCTCCCGCGAGGGCAGAGCCGCAGCGGGGGTTCGAACCCCGTCCTGCCGGGTGGAAGCCGGCTGCCTTACCGATTCGGCCTCTGCGGCGTGTCTCCGGGAATCTCCCGGGGTGAATCCTTTCGCGCCCTCCGGGGAGAGTGCGTGAACGAATTCGTGTTCAACGTGCTGCACTGTGGATTTGTCGAAATCGGGAGACAGGCTCCCGCCCGCGGTGGTCAAAGCGGTGTCGTCTGGTTCCGGAAATGAAGAAACCGCCTGGACCGGTGTCTCGGGCGGCTCGGTGGTTTCCCTCGCGAGGGTCATCCACCTGGCCGTCCGGGGGCCGGAACACTGCCGCCGAGCAGCGGGAACGCCTCAAGCCCTCCCTGCCACACCGGTGATGCGCCGTAATTCACCGTCGTTCCTCTCCAGAGTGCGGAGCGGGTGCTCCGGCTTTTCTCCATTGAAGGGCAAAGGCGGCCTCCGGCGCCAATGGTTTTATCCGCCCTTTCCGTCGACGGCGTTTCTCGCGACCGATGTGGAATTCACCGGTCGCGGTCATGCCGGACCGGCTCGGACCGGCTCGGATGGGCTCGGATGGGCTCGGATGGGCTCGGATGGATTCGGATGGGCTCGGCCCGTCTCGGCGACCTTCGCGCCACGGGTCCGGGGCGGCCGGATCCGTCTCGCCGGTACCCGCGCACGCCGCCGCCCGCGGTCGCGGTCGCGGGTGCCCGCACGATCGACGCGGAGTCACACCGGTTCTCGCCCGCAGCCCGCCGCCCGCCGGTTGGCGGGCGGCGGGTCCCCCATCGCGGCCACCTTGCGGTTGTGAGGGAGTGCGGGGCTCACGCATGATCGACGGAAGGAGCCGATCGCGCGAACCGGCCCCTCTCTTCTTCTGATTAGGTGAGTGACATGGCGCTTCATCCCAATATCGATCCCGGACTGGCCGCCGTCCTCGAGGCGAACCCCCTGCCCGCCATGGACCTCGGCGCCCTGCGGCCGGAGGACCTGCCCGGCCTCCGGGTCCAGATGGACGCGGCGCGTGCGGCGATGGCCCCGCTCGCTCCGGACGAGCGGGTCACGATCGAGGACCGGACGGTCCCGGGCCCCGACGGCGATCCCGACATCCGGCTGCGGATCTACCGCCCGGCCGGGCAGGAGGGTGCCGTCCCCGGTCTGTACTGGATCCACGGCGGCGGGATGGTCATGGGCGACGTCGAGATGGAGGACGCGCGCCTCAACGAGTACGTCGCCGAGCTGGGATGCGTGATCGTCTCGGTCGACTATCGCCTCGCGCCGGAGAACCCGGACCCGGCGCCGGTCGAAGACTGCTACGCGGGCCTGGTGTGGACCGCCAAGAACGCCGCCGAGCTGGGCATCGACCCGGAGCGCATCGCGGTGAGCGGGATCAGCGCGGGAGGCGGCCTCGCCGCGGGAACCGTGTTGCTCGCGCGCGACCGCGGCGGCCCGGCCCTGGCGTTCCAGCTCCTGATCTGCCCGATGCTGGACGACCGCAACACCTCCCCCTCCAGCCACGAGTTCGTCGAGGCGATCGTGTGGAACCGGGCGGCGAACCTGCTGGGCTGGAAGGCTCTGCTGGGCGAGCGGGCGGGCGGCGACGACGTCTCCCCGTACGCGGCCCCGGCCAGGGCGTCCGACCTGTCGGGCCTGCCTCCGGCGTACATCGACGTCGGCGAGTTGGAGGTCTTCAGGGACGAGTGCTTCGACTACGCCCTGCGGCTGGTGCGGGCGGGCGTCTCCACCGAGTTCCACCTCCATCCGGGGGCCTTCCACGGCTTCGACGCGATGATCCCCGAGGCGGAGATCAGCCGCCAGGCCGCCGCCGAGCGGGTGGTCGCGCTACGCAGGGCCCTGTTCGGCTGACGGCCCGCCCGCCCGCCGCGGCGGCGGCGAGGCCCGCATCTCCCTGGCGGGCGGGGTTCCCGGGGAGGCCGGCGGGGACCCCGCCGGCGCGACCTCCGGAGGGTCCGGCGGCGAGGTTCCCGGGGAGCCGGGCGGCGGGATCAGCGCCAGCGCGCGAAGGAGCGGGTCGCGCTCGCCGCCGGCGCGCCTCAGCATGTGCCGGCAGATCCCGCAGATGCCGGAGAACTCCCGGTGGGCGAGGTCACGGTAGCGAGGCAGCGCGGTCAGCGCTCCGGTGCCCAGTGAGCCCAGCACCGCGAGGAACGGGTCGGCGGCGAGGTCGGCGAGCGCCCGGCGCACCCCCTCGCGGTCGCCGGCCAGGCGATGCAGGTCCGGGGGCCCGGCCCCCATGATGACGTTCTCGTCGCAGCAGGCCGAGATCCGCCCGTCGTAGCGGACCGTCGGGGTGTGCGCGATCGCACACCGGCCGAGCCGCTCGCCGGTCACGCGGCGGGGAGCGGGGAACAGGCCCCGGGCGCGGCCGTACGGCAGGGGCGCGACCGGGTGGATCTCGGCGCGATCGGGCCATCCGGCCCCCAGCGCGCCCGCGAGGAGATCACGCGCGTCCTCGATCTGGGCGGGGTCGTCCAGCACCTGGGCCACGAGCCACGCGCCCGCGTCCGCGACGGCTCGGGCCGCGGCGGCCACGGCGGCGCGCGGGCTCGTGTGGTGGGCGTCGACGCCCAGGACGACGCAGGCCGACCTGCCCAGGACGGACCGGATCCATCCGGGGGGATCTCCCCCGGCCCCCCAGTGACCGCTGGTGTAGGGGACGAGCGCCTTGCCCGACTCGTGGATCCTCCGGGCGGCGTAGGTGAGCCCGCGCCGCTCCGTGAACGGCTCCCCGCCGGAGACGCCGACGACCCGCAGGTCCTCGTCCGCGCAGAGCCCCTCGACCATCTCCTCGAAGAGGGCGTGGTCGGTGATGCGCGGGCCGTCGGTGCGGGAGTCGACCGAGCAGTGGGCGCAGCCGACGGGGCAGCGGTCGGTGATGAGGAGCAGCGCCGACCTCCCGCGTTGCCGCCGCAGGGCGTCGAGCTCGCCGAGCCTGAGCATGCCCTGACGGTACGCCGCCCGCGCCGCGCGGCGGTCGCCCGGCGGAACGGACGGGCCACCCCGCGCGGCCGCTTAGGCCGTTCCCGCGGAAATCTAGGCCGGTCGGCCGTACGCGTAGGCCGAGGCCCGCGCCGTCCTGTCCGCGGGGACGCGGCGATCAGCCGTCCGGCACCGGTCCCTCCGTCTCCCGTCCGGCCCGGAATACGCCTGCCAGGCGGTGGTTCGGGGAGCGCCGGATTCGTAACTTGATCACGTGGGAAGCCCGACCGGCCCACGAAACCCCGTCCCATGGGAGGGACCAATGAGCGAGTCTCCACGCGTCCGCGATCTCGTGCAGCGCGCCGCATCCGACCCGGCGTTCGCCGAGCAGCTGCTCAGCAACCCCGAGTCGGTCGCCACCGAGTACAGCCTCGGCACCGACCAGATCGACCAGATCAAGGAACTGGCCGGTGCCGGCCTGCTCCAGCCCGCCGTCCAGGCGCACACGGTTCCCGTCAAGGAGCCCGGTGGTGGTGGCTACTACTAAACCGCGCGGCCACTACTAGCTCTCCAGGGGGTGTCGTGCACTTCAACTCGATACTGGTCAGCGTCACCGAGATCTGCACCGTAGGCTGCCGGCACTGCGGTTTCACCGGCTCCACGCGGGACCGCCAGCCGACCGCGGACGACATCGGGCGCTGGGTGGCACAGGCGTGCGACAGCGGCATCCCGGAGATCATCTTCACCGGCGGCGAGCCCTTCCAACGGTTCCGGATGCTCAAGTCCGGGGTCGGGGCCGCCGCCGGCCATCCCGGCGCACCGCGGATCTCGGTGTTCACCAGCAGCTTCTGGGGACGCTCGCCCGCCGCGGTGGACAAGATCCTCGGGCAGTTGCCCGGCCTGACCCGGCTGTTCCTCAGCACCGACGTCTACCACCAGGAACGCGTGCCCACCCAGCACGTGGTCAACGTGATCGAAGGGGCGATCGCCCGGGAGATCCCGGAGATCAGCCTGTGCATCACCATCGCGGAGGACCACGAGGAGGAGCAGATCCGGAGCCTGTACCGGCGCTTCGAGGACCGGGTGCGAGTGCACGTGGACCGGGTGATCCCCACGCCGTTCATCAAGACGGCCCACCAGGTGGGCGTCCCCCCCGACCCGGAGAACTTCTCGGCCTCCTGCTATCTGGAGACCCCGCTGATCAATCCGAACGGCGACCTGTCGGCCTGCCACATCGGCAAGGCCGGGGCCTACGTCACGCTGTCGGACCTGGCCTACTTCATGGGCAACCTGCACGAGAAGTCGTTCCGGGAGATCCTCGACGACGCCGACCACAACTACGAGTACCAGTTCCTGCGCGTGTACGGGCCGCAGGGCGTGGCACGGATGGTCGCGTCCTCCCCCGCGGTGCGCAAGCTGTTCAAGGGGACGAACTTCACCAACGGCTGCGACCTCTGCTACAAGCTGCTCCGCTCGCTCGACGGGCGGGCCAGGCTGCGCGAGATCGCCGCCGACCCGTTCCAGCGCGAGCTGATCGACGCCGTCCGGCTGGTCCGGTTCGGCGAGCGGGCGCCGGACCCGCGGCGGCCCGCGCCCGGCGGCCCGGCGGGCCCCGCCCAGCCCGCGCCCGGCGCTCCCGTGTCCGTGGTCGGTGTCCCCCTGCCGCTGATCGACGCTCCCCAACCAGTAAGGAGTGGCATGTGACGAGCATGAACCTCGTCGGACTCGTACCCGCCGCCGGCCGGGGCACCCGGATGGCCCCGCTCCGCTACCCCAAGGAACTGCTGCCCATCGTGTACGAGCCCGCCGAGGGCGGCGCCCGGCTGCGTCCCGTCGCGGAGTACGCGCTGGAGTCGCTGGCGGGAGCGGGGGTCGCCAGCGCGATCCTGGTGGTGGCCCCCTGGAAGCTGGAGGTCGTCTCCTACATCGGGGACGGGCGCCACCTCGGCGTCGACGTCGCCTACCTCTTCCAGGAGGAGGCGCGCGGCCTGGCCTGCGCGCTCGACCTGGCCCACGGGTGGACCAGGGGACGCGACGTCGTGTTCGTCATGCCCGACACGATCTTCACCCCGTCCGACGCGCTGTCGCGGCTGCTCGGCGTCTACGAGCGGACGGGCGCGGACCTCGCGCTCGCGGTCTTCCCCACGCCCGACGCGCACCGGCTGGGCCCGGTGGTCGTGCGCGGGGACCGCGTGCACCGGGTCTTCGACAAGCCCGCCGACCCGCCTGTCATGAACACCTGGGGCGCGGCGATCTGGGGGGACGCCTTCGCGAGGCTCCTGCACGAGGAACTGCTCCGGGACATCGGCCGGGGCACGGTGAACGGCACGGTGAACGGCACGGTGAACGGCACCGCGGGCGGTCCCGCGGGTGAGCCGGTGCTCGGGCACTACTTCGACCTGGCGGTCCGCAACGGCCTGCGGGTCCGGGCGGCCGAGTTCCCCGGCGGCACGTTCCAGGACGTCGGCACGCCGTTCGGCGTCCGCAGGTCCCTGGAGGGCCCCTCACTTCTGGCGGTGAGCCCGTGAGACTCCTGTTCTTCGCGATGAGCAGCGCCGGGTACGGCGAGACGCTCATCGGCATGTCGCTGGCCCGCCAGCTCAAGCCGGCCGGGATCGAGTGCTTCTTCATCGTCGAGCCCATGTCGGAGAGGCTGCTGCGCGGCAGCGGGTTCCCGTACCTGGTGCTCGACAACTCGATGCGCGCGTTCGCGACGCTGCTGGTGGACGAGACGGTCCGCGAGTTCCGCCCGGACGCGATCATCCTGTCCGACTACTTCACCTACTGCGGCGTGTTCCCCAAGCGCTACGGCGTCGACCCGTGGTTCATCGAGCGGTACGGCCTGCCGATCATGCCGATCGACATCTGGGAGTGGGCCGGAACCGACTTCGCGGTGGACGTCTTCCACGGCAAGTCGATGGGCGTCAGCCGGAAGATCATGGACATGCCCGCCCACCTGCGCCCGGCCCCGATCTGCCACCTCGAACCGGAGCCGGGCGCGTACCCGTTCCGGCTGTGGGAGGGCAACGAGCGGGTCAGCCGCCGCACCCGCCACCACCTGCGCGAGACGTTCGGCATGGCGCAGGAGGACCGGATGGTGCTGCTCGCGGTGGCCGGCTGGCAGCAGGACAAGTACGCCGACGAGAACGGCGACCGGCTGGCCGACCAGGTCCCCGAGCTGATGGTGCACTACCTGCGGCAGCTGCCGCCCAGTGCCCGCTTCGTGTTCGTGGGCAGCGTGCCGACGGTGCTGGCGGGGCTGGCCGACCGCGCGCACGTCATCCCGGCGTGTTCTCCGCACCGGTTCAACGTGCTGCTGGGCTCGGTCGACCTGGTCCTGACGCTCAACCTGCCCGCCACCACCCTGGCCAGGGCGGTGCTGTCCGACATCCCCGGGCTGGTGCTGACCAACAAATTCGACGTACCGGATAAGCCGGACATCGACCGGGTGGAGGCGGAGCTGGGCGGCCTGTCGGAGGACGTGCGGTCGTGGCTGTCGCGGACCCTGCCCATGTATCCGTTCCGGATGTGGCCGCTGGGGTTCCACGGCTTCCTCGACCCCATCCTGGCGAACAACCCCTACATGTCGACGTTCGCCCACGCCGAGCTGCTCGACGAGCCCGCCGTGCTGTCGGCGCTGCACGGGGTGCTGTACGACCGCGGGGTCCAGGACGATCTGGCGCGCGAACGGGCCGCGTACCTGGAGAAGCTGACCGATCATCCCGGCACCCCCGAGGTCTTCGCCTCGGCGGCGAGCCGCCTGGGCCTGGTGTGAGGTGGACATGAAACAGCTGAGCATGCACGTGACCGACCTGTGCAACGAGAAGTGCGGCTTCTGCGTCGTGGGATCGCCACTGGCGAAGTCCGACAGCGTGGAGTACGAGGACCTGATCCGCTTCCTCGTCGAGAACTCCGGCCAGGACTACACGTCGGTGAACCTGCACGGCGGGGAGCCGACGATCCACCCCCGCCTGTTCGACCTGCTGCGCACGATCAGGCTGCTGGAGTACCCGCGCGTGGAGATCCAGACCAACGCGCGGCGCCTGAAGGACCCGGAGTTCACCCAGCGTCTCGCCGACAACGGGGTGGAGCTGTTCGTGGTCTCGCTGCACGGCTCCACCTCGGTCGTCCAGGACTGCCTGACGCAGACGCCGGGCGGGTTCGACGAGACGATCGAGGGCATCCGCAACGCCAAGCGGTCGGGCGTCGCGGTGCGGACCAACACCGTCATCACCCGGCTCAACATGGGCCGGCTGATGGACATCTGCCGGCTCTGCGTCGACCTGGGGGTCGACCACGTCAACATCTCCAACCTGCACCCGGTGGGCAGCGGCTTCTTCGCCCTGGACATGCAGGCGCCCACGGTCGCCGAGACCCGGACGCACCTGCTGCCGGTGATCGAGATGATGCTCGCGTCGCCGGCGCGGCTGACGCTGGAGGGCTTCCCGCTGTGCGTGGTCGCGCCGCACGAGGAGCTGGCCATCGAGGACGGGACGCGCTCGATCCGGATGATGTACCAGGGCAGTGTCGTGGACGACTACGACGCGTTCATGGACGACGAGATGCGCTCGTACGGGCCGCCCTGCGACGGCTGCCCGCTGCGGGCGCGGTGCGGCGGCGTCTACAACGAATACTCCGAGCGACGCGGCTGGGAAGAGTTCGGTCTGCGCCGGCCGTCCCCCATCGGCGGGTGACCGGGGTGTCCCGGCGGATCGCGATCTGGGCGGGCGGCAGCCTGCCCAACGTCGGCGACCGGCTGCTGGCGGCGGTGACCGAGGCCCAGCTGTCACGCCGCCTGCCGGACGCCACCTTCCGGCACTTCTGCCCGTGGAGCACCGGGAGCGGCCCCGCGCCGCTCCGGGTGGACCGGGACGGGCGCTGGCCCGGCGCGGGTTCGTTCGACGCCGTCGTGATGGCGGGCGGCCTGTGGAGCGGCCCGCCGTTCCGGCACCCGATCATGCAGGTGTTCTGCCTGGGACCCGACCCGGGGGCGTTCGATCCGGGCGTGTGGGTCGCCTGGCACGGCGTGGGCCTGCAGGACGGCACCCCGGCGCCCGCGCGTGACGACTGGCGCGGCTACCTGGGGGCGGTCCGGGAGCGGATCGACCACCTGACCGTGCGCAGCGAGGCCGCGGCCCGGCGGATGGACGCCGCGACCGGCGTGCCGGGCACGACGGTCGTCCCCGACCCGGCCTTCGCTCTGGAGCCGCTGGAGCCGCCGCCGCCCCGGGCCGCCGGAACCGGGCGGCGCCGCCGTCCGCTGATCGGTGTCGCCGTCGGCGCCCCGGGGGTGACCTCGCAGCTGGTCACCCACCTCGTCGGCCGCAACCTCGCCGCGCGCGGCGCGGCCGACCCTGCGCTGTGCGTGCCGCCGGAGCAGGTCATGGCCGAGGCGTCGGGACCCGGGGAGCGCGCCGCGGCGCTGGGATTCGTGACGGAGCTGGGCCTCACCCTGATCGAGCTGGCCTCCTTCGCCGACATCGAGTTCATCACGGTGCCCAACATCTACGGCGACGAGGAGGCCGGTGCCAGGTTCGCCCGGGCGGTGCCGCGCGCCCGCGTCCGGGAGCTCCGCCTCCCCGGCGTCTCCGACGGCGGCGGCGTGTCCGGCGCGTCCACCGGGGCCGGCGAGCTCACCGAGGCCTTCGCCCGCTGCGACCTCGTCCTCGTCTCCCGCTACCACAGCGCGATCCTCGCGCTGCGCGGCGCGACCCCGTTCGTGGCGGTCGATCCCTTCTGGAGCCGCCGCAACGGCACGAGCAAGCTGCACGAGCTCACCGCCGAGCTGGGCATGGCGCACCGCTACTGGACGCACCACGGCACGCATCCCACCGAGGACCTCCTCGGGATCGTGGAGCGCGCGCTGGACGACGACCCGATCGAGGCGGCCGCCTACCGGGACACGCACGCGCGGGCGACGGCCGCCTTCGACCGGCTCGCCGAGGGACTGCGCTCCGCCCGGCCGAGAGTGACACTGGGGAGATCGTCATGACCCTGAAGGCCGTACTCGTCTACTCCAACGACGACGGGTTCTCGCTGGGGGTGGAGCTGATCCGGGCGGCCGTGGCCGACCGGGTCTCCCCGTCGGAGGTCGAGCACCGGGTCTGGTTCCACGAGGACGTGGGCAGCCTGGCCGAGGACTACCTGGGGCACTACAACGCGTTCATGGCGCGGCTGTTCGACTACCGGCCGGACGTGATCTCCTTCTCCGCGTTCGTGTGGAACCACGACGAGTTCACCCGGATGGGGCGCATCGTCAAGCGGCACCTGCCGGACTGCCGCGTCGTGTGGGGCGGCGCCCAGGCCAACTCCCGGCGGATGGCCGCCCACCTGCTGCGCGAGTACCCGTGGCTGGACCTGGTGCTGCGCGGCGAGGCCGAGGAGGCGTACCCGCGGCTGCTGGAGACCCTGGCGCGGGACGGCGACCTGGGCGCGGTGGCGGGCGTCACCCGGCGGGACAGCGGCGAGCCCGTGCACAACGACGACCCGCCCGACGTCGACCTGGGCGCGCTGCCGCTGGTCTTCACCGCGGACAGGCTCCCCCTGGAGCCGATCCTGCGGCGCAGGCCCGACGCGGTCCTGGCGTACGAGACGGGCCGGGGGTGCCGGCAGAAGTGCAAGTTCTGCCTCTACAGCGCTCCCAAGCTCCGCGCGTTCCCCATGGAGCGGATCGAGCGCGAGCTGGCCTACCTGCTGGACGGGGGCATCCCCTACCTGCGGATGTGCGACGCGCACCTGGGCATCTCACGGCACCGGGCCATGGAGATCTTCGAGATCGTCGCCGAGCACAACCGGGGGACGGTGGTGGACGTCTACCCGGACGTCAAGCACGTCGACCTCGACTACGTGCGGGCGATGAACCGCGCAGGGTGCCGCGTGATCACCCTTGGCATCCAGTCGTCGGACGCCGACACCCTGCAACTGGCGGCCCGCAGGTTCGACCGGGGACGGTTCGCCCAGGCCGCCTCCCTCATCCGCCGCCACCACAACCACGCCCTGGCCGCGGACATCATCATCGGCATGCCGGGCGACAACGCGGACAAGGTTCGCGACAGCGTACGGTTCGCCTACGAGAGCGGCGTGGAGAAGGTGCACTTCGCACCGTTGATGGCCTTCCCGGGGACCGACTTCTTCGAGTACGCGGAGCAGTACGGGATCGAGTTCCTCGACTTCCAGCCGCCGCTCGTCGTCCGGTCGCGTGGTTTCAGCGCCGAGGACTACCAGCGGGCGATGGTCTTCGCCGGGCGGGTCGAGGCGCTCCAGGACGCCGCGCCCACGCTGCTGCGCTGCCTCATCGCGGTCCCGGGCTGCGACGTCGCGGCCTGGGCCGAGCGCCTCGACCTGGGCTCGGGTGCCGACCCGGTGCCGCGCGTCGAGGAGGCGGACCTGCCGCCCGAGGTGCGGAGCCTGCTGCTCGACGGGCTCGCCTGGGACGCCGCGGTCCGTGCCCAGCGGGCGACGACGGCGCAGGACCCGCCGGGGCTCACCGACGACGCGCTCGTCGAGGGCGTCACGCCGGACGCCGTCCACTGGGCGGACCACCCCGTCCACCTGCTGCTGCGCGACTTCACGCTGACCTTCGACGCGCTGGCCCGCGAGCGACAGGGCTACCTGTTCCCCCGGGGCGGCGCCGTGGGCTACCCGCTGGGCGGGCCGCTGCTGGCGGCCTTCGAGGCGGCGGCCCCGGGGATCACGGTCGGCGAGTGGCGGGACAAGACGCGGGCGGGCTCAGCCACCGAGCTGACCCGTGAGGTATGTGACTCCGCCTTCAGGATCCTGCACGCCACCGGGGTCGTCACGCTGCGCGGGGAGGATTGAGTCTTGGCCGGGGTCCCAGCCGGGGTCCCGGCCGCGCAGGGATCTGGCCCGCGAGTCGTACTCGCGGGCCAGATCCCTGCGCGAGGACAGGCCCAGCTTGGCGAACACGCTGGACAGCTGGGCCTGCACCGTGCGGGGCGACACGAACAGCTTCGCGCCGATCTCGCGGTTGGTCATCCCGCCGGACGCCAGCAGGGCCACCTGGCGCTCGGCCCTGGTCAGGGCCGCCCAGCCGACCCCCTCCCTCCGCGGCCCCCGGCCCCGCCCCGCGTAGGTGACGGCCTGGCCGACGTCCAGTCCGGCGCCTTCCTCCCACAGGGCGGCGAACCCGCCGGCGCCCAGCGCGGCCCGCACCCCGGCCAGGTCCGCCTCGTGCTGCGGCGCCACCGCCGGGGGCCGCGACAGCCCCAGCCGGTCGCGCAGCGACTGGGCCGCGCCGAACAGCCTGGCGGCGTGCTCGTGGCGGCGGTGCCCGGCCGCGAGCCCGGCCATGGCCTCCAGCGAGTCGGCCGTCTGGGCGCGCAGCCCCATGGCGGCTCCGGTCCGCAGCGCCGCGTGGTGCGCGGAGGCGGCACGGGACGGATCGTCGCGCCGGGTGACGCTGCCGAGGGTGAACAGGCAGCGCCAGGCGAGCGGACGGTCGTCGGTCTCCCGGGCGCGCGCCATGGCCTCCTCGGCGAAGGTGAGGGCCGCGGAGGCCGCGGAGGCACCGCCGGAGCCCAGGATCGCGGTGCCCAGCCCGGCCAGCCCCATGGCCGCCAGCCGGGCGGCGGTCCGCTCGCCCACCTCGACGACCTCCGAGAACACCTCCCGCGCCGCCTCGTACTCGCCGACGTCGAGCAGCATCCTGCCGAGCGTGTCGAGGCAGTCCCCGAGCAGCGGCGGGGAGTCCGCGGAGCGGGCGATGCGGACCGCCTCGGCGAGCCGCTCCCTGGCCGGTCCGTAGTGGCCGCGACAGGCGGCCACCTCCCCCAGCCCCCTGAGCACCGCGGCCCTCCCCCAGACGTCGCCCATCCGGTCGGCGGCGGCCAGACTCTGGCCGAGCGCGCTCTCGGCCTCCGCGTACGCGCCCTGGTAGACGGCCACCTGCGCCAGGGCGAGCAGGCCCATCTCCAGGTTCAGTTCCGAGCCGCGCCTGCGGCCGACGGCGACGCACCGCTCCAGGGCCGCGCGGGCCCCGGCGAGGTCGCCGGAGGCGAGAAGGGCGCGGCCGAGCAGGAAGAGGGGCACGCCGCTCCACGCGTGGCCCATCGGGGCCGTGCCCCGGGCGGCGAGCTCGGTGAGGGTGCGGCCCGCCGACGCGGGCTCGCCCATCGTCCGCAGGCCCGCCAGCACCGCCAGCGCCCGCGTCTGCCCGGCCTCGTCCCCCAGCTCGCGGAACATGGCCAGCGCCCGGCGGCAGGCGTCCGTGGCGTCGGCGTACTCGCCCAGGGCGCAGGAGAGCACCGCGCCGCTCAGCTCCGCGGCGGCCAGCACCTCCGCGCGGACCACGCCGCCCGCGGAGACCAGCGAGGCGATCCAGCCGCGCCCCTCGCGCGGGCGGCCCCGCAGGATCCAGTACGTCTCCAGCGCGCTCGCCAGCCGCGCCCCGACCGTCGTCGGTCCTCCGGACACGCACCAGCGCAGCACCGCCCGCATGTTGGCGTAGGCGGCCTCGACGCGTTCCAGGTGCGGCGCGGCGGCGCCCGTGGCGAGCGCCTCCGCCGCCCGCTCGGCCAGTGCCGCGTAGTACTCGGCGTGGCGCGCCCGCACGGTCTCGGTCTCGTCTCCGGCACGCAGTTCCTGCCGGGCGTAGGCGCGCACGACCCGCAGCAGCCGGTAGCGGGTCACGGCGCCACCGGTGTCGCACTCGACGAGGGACCTGGACACGAGCATGGCCAGCAGGTCGACGACGGCGTCCGGCCCGATGCCCGCGCCCGCGCAGACCCCCTCCACATCGTCGATGACGAACCCGTCCTCGAACACCGCGAGCCTGCGCAGCAGCAGCCGCTCGCCGCCGGGCAGCATCTCGTGGCTCCAGCCGATCGCCGCCTCCAGCGACCTGTGCCGGGGATGGGCGGTGCGGTTCCCTCCGGCCAGCAGCCGGAGCGGGTCGTCGAGCCGCTCGGCGATCTGCGCCGGCGACAGCATGACGGAGCGGGCCGCGGCCAGCTCGACGGCCAGCGGCAGGCCGTCGAGGCGGCGGCAGATCTCCCGCACCGCGTCCGCGGTCTCCGGGGTGGCGGGCCGCCCCTGCGCGGCGGCGCGCTCGGCGAACAGGCGGGCGGACAGCACCCCGTCCAGCGGGGCGAGGCGGCAGGTCACCTCGCCGGGGACGCCCAGCGGCTCCCTGCTCGTGGCCAGCACGCCGAGCCCCGGGTGGGTGCCGAGCAGCTCCGGGACGACCACGGCGCACCGGTCGGCGACCCGTTCGCAGGTGTCGAGCACGAGCAGCGAGGGCCCCTCGCCGGGGACGACGCCGAGATCCGCGAGGCCGGAGCCTCCGGGACCGCCCGCGAGGCCGGGGCCGGGGGGAACCGGGACGACCTGGCCGTCGAAACCGGCGGCCAGGTCGCGGAACCAGACGCCGCCGGGATAGGCGTCGGCCCAGGCGCGGGTGTACGCGTGTGCCATCCGGGTCTTGCCGACCCCCGGAGCGCCGGTGAGCGTGACCAGCCGCGCCGAACCGAGCAGGTCGCGCAGGCCGGCGAGTTCGGCGTCGCGGCCGACGAGGTCGCCGGACCAGTCCCGGGGCAGGTCGCCGCCCACCGCTAGGCCACCAGACGCCGGGAGAACGACCGCAGCGACAGCGCCCCCGTGGTGAGCGTTCCCGCGGCGAGGACGGCCAGGGCGACCACCTCGGGCATGTGCGGGACGGCGGGACTCAGCGCGCCGCGCAGCGCCTCGCTCACGTAGACGAGCGGGTTCGCCAGGACGGCCGTCTGCAGCCACGGGATCGCCTCCAGGGCCGCCCAGGGATAGTACACGCAGCCGAGCATCATGAGCGGGACGATGAAGATCGCGAACAGGGTGCTGAGCTGCTGGGGCGGGAGCAGCGTGCCGATGAGCAGGCCGATGCAGGCCGTGAGGAGGGACGACAGCACCAGGACCGCGACCAGCAGCGGCCAGCGCCCGAAGTCGATGTTCGGGGCCTCTCCCGGCGC
Source organism: Streptosporangium sp. G12 (assembly GCF_052983175.1). NCBI lineage: Bacteria > Bacillati > Actinomycetota > Actinomycetes > Streptosporangiales > Streptosporangiaceae > Streptosporangium > Streptosporangium sp. G12. The sequence continues at coordinate 22,265 of NZ_JBRIQO010000035.1, forward strand.
GTGCACGAAAAGCACCGCGAGGAAGACCACCACCGCCGCGATCATTCCCTGGATCGCGCCCGCGACGATCTTCTCGACGCCGACGACCCAGACGGGGATCGGGGCCAGCGCCCTGTCGTCGATCTCCTTGGTGTACGAGAGCTCCATGACCAGCGGGGTCGTCACGGCGAAGATGCCCTGGAGCACGATGCCCGAGGCGACCAGGCCGGGGACCAGGATCGTGGCGAACGTCTCCGCGCGCCCGTCCGCGGAGAGCCCCTGGCCCGCCCCGTACCCGATCCGCGGCAGGACCACGGCGAAGACGAAGATGAACAGGACGGGCTGTACCACGGTTCGGGCCATGAAGGAGCGCAGGTCCCGCCGCAGCACCCGCAGGTCGCGGGCGAGCAGCGCGCCGAAGGTGCGCGCGTAGTGGCGTGACGCGGCCGGGGGCGCGGCCGGGGGCGCGATGGTCGATGCCGTCATCGAATCTCCTTGAGCGTGGAGACCCCGGGCCTTGGCCCCGGGGCGGAACCGCGGCGCGGTGGCCGCGTAGTTCGGGTGGTTCGGAAGGTCTTCCGCGAGGAGGCGGTCAATCCCGGTACTCCCGCCCGGTCAGGGCGAGGAACACGGTTTCGAGGCTGGGCCGGACGACCCGGACGTCGGCCAGCGCCAGCCCGGCGTCCTGGCCCATGCTCACCAGGAGGGCCAGAACGCCCTCCGGGGCCGGGGTGAAGACGCGCAGCCGGTTGTCGGCGACCTCGGCGCCCGCGACGCCCGCCAGCCGCCCGGCCTGCGCGACGATCTTCTCCGGGTCGCCGTCGTAGGTCAGGGTCAGCACGGTCCGCAGGCTGGTGGACGTCTTGAGCTCGGAGAGCGTCCCGCAGGCCAGGACCGTCCCGTGGTCGACGATCGCGACCCTGTCGCAGAGCTCCTCGGCCTCCTCCATGTAGTGGGTCGACAGGACGACCGTCTGGCCCCCGTCGCGGATCTCCCGCAGGATGTCCCAGAGGTTCACCCGGGTCTGGGGGTCCAGGCCCGAGGTGGGCTCGTCGAGGAAGAGGATGTCCGGCCGGTGCATCAGCGCCCGCGCGATCATGATGCGCTGCGCCTGGCCGCCCGACATCTCGGTGACCTTGGACCCGGCGCGGGAGCCCAGGCCGAACCGCTCCAGCAGTTCGGCCGCCCGCCGCCTGGCCTCCCGCGCGGGCAGCCCGGCGTAGCGGCCGCGGAACTCCAGGTTCTCGCCCGCGGTGAGCTGCCGGTCGAGGTTGTTGTACTGGGCCACGACACCGATGCAGCGCTTGACCGCGATGGGGTCGCGCACCACGTCCGCGCCCGCCACCCTGGCCGCGCCGCCCGTCGGGGCGATCCTGGTGGTGAGCATCCCGATCGTCGTCGTCTTTCCCGCCCCGTTGGGCCCGAGGAGGCCGAACAGCTCGCCCCTTCGCACCCGCAGGGTGAGTCCGGCCACCGCCTCGGTCACCCTGGACGAGCTCACGTAGGTCTTGCGCAGTTCGCTGGTCTCGACCGCGACGTCCGCCATGTCCGGCTCCCTCTTCGGCACGTGGCGCCCAGTGTGGGAGCGCCCGGTTAAGGCGCGCCTTGACGATGGTTGGAATCCGGTTTGAGACGTCGCGCCACCCCTGTCCAGGGTGGATATCAGGCATTTCCATACCGGGTTCCAACCGTTATCCAACCGGCCGAGCCGACACTTCGTTCAGACGACGGGAGCTCGTTGACTTCCTCCCTCTTGCAAACGAGGGGGATTCCCACGATCGCCCGTGAGAGTTCCTGCTTCATCGCCGGTCGCCCGCCAGAGAGGACTCTGTGAGGTCTTACACCAGCTCCACAGGCGTTTCACCTCTCCGCCAGCCCGGCGGCGAGGATGTTCTTCGCAGCGTTGACGTCCCGGTCGTGGATGGCGCCGCAGGCGCACACCCAGTCCCGGACGCCCAACGGCATGGACTGCTGGATGGTGCCGCACGCCGAGCACAGCTTCGACGAGGGAAACCAGCGGTCGACGACGACCAGCTCCCGCCCGTACCAGGCTGCTTTGTACTCCAGCATGGTGCGCATCTGGCGCCAGGAGGCATCCGAGATGGCGCGGGCCAGGCTGTGGTTCCTCACCAGGTTGCGCACGGCGAGGTCTTCGATCACGACCGCTTGGTTCTCACGGACGAGACGCGTGGTGACCTTGTGCAGATGGTCGCGGCGGCGATCACTGATGCGGGCATGAACGCGGGCGACCGCGAGTTTGGCCTTGGCGCGGTTGGCCGAGCCCTTCTCCTTGCGGGCGAGGTTGCGCTGAGCCCTGGCGAGTTTGCGCCGGTCGGATCGCTCATGCCGAGGATTGGCGATCTTCTCTCCGGTGGAGAGCGTCACCAACGCCGTGATCCCCGCGTCAACGCCAACCGTGCCGGTCGTCGGGGTGAGCGGCCGGATCGTGTCCTCGCAGAGGATGGAGACGAACCAGCGGTCCGCCGCGCCCTTGGTCACCGTCACCGTGGATGGATGCGCCCCCTCGGGAAGGGGACGCGACCACACGATGTTCAGTGGATCGTCCATCTTCGCCAGCGTGAGCCGACCATCCCGGTAGGTGAACGCCGAGCGGGTGTACTCGGCGCTGTGCCGGGACTTCTTGCGGGACTTGAACGTCGGATACCTCGCGCGCTTGGCGAAGAAGTTCGCGAACGCCGCCTGCAGGTGCCGCAGCGCCTGTTGCAACGGGACCGACGACACCTCGTTCAGAAAGAGGAATTCCTTGGTCTTCTTCCACGCTGTCAGCGCGGCCGACGACTGCGCATAGGAGACCTTCCGGCCTTCCAGCATGTAAGCGCGGGTGCGGTCTTCGAGGGCTTTGTTGTAAACCAGGCGGACGCAGCCGAACGTGCGAGACAGCTCCGCCACCTGCTCGTTCGTCGGGCAGAAGCGGAACCTGAACGCCCGCTTCACGATCTGCGCCGCGCCTCATACTCTGCCGCAAGATCAGGTGACTGTGGGCGTGTATTCGATTTCGGCCCTGTGCAGCACAGTGGCGCGTTTCCTCTCTGGCCTGAAGTCCGGGGTCTCCGCGCTGGAGGTATCCGATGACACCCAGCATCACCTTGCGGGCGAAGATCGACCTGACCGGTCCGGCGCTCCGGAGCGCGGGGAGCTCGCTGTGGCGGGCTCCCGACCCGCGACGGCGCTACCGCGACTACCTGTGCGCGATGCACATGGTCATCAGGGCGTCGGTGCCGCTGTTGCGGGTCGCGGCGGCCAGGTCCGCGGAGCTGGGCGAGACGGAGCTGGCCGGATATCTGGACCGGCACGCGGAGGAGGAGGCCGGCCACGACGACTGGCTGCTGGAGGACCTGGCGCTGATCGACCCCTCTGCGGAGGACGCGCTGCGCGGCACGCCGCCCCCGTCGGTGGCCGGGCTCGTCGGGGCCCAGTACTACTGGGTGCTGCACCACCACCCCGTCGCCCTGCTCGGGTACATCGCGGTGCTCGAGGGCGAGGCCCCCTCCCCCGCGCTGCTCGAACACATCGAGCGGAGTACGGGACACCCCCGGGCGGCGTTCCGCACGCTGTGGCGGCACGCCGCGCTGGACCCCGGGCACCGTGAGGACCTCGACCGGATGCTCGACGGCCTGCCGGCGGTGCGGGAGCGGCAGGACGCCGTCGGGACCAGCGCCCTGCACACCGTGCGCGCGGCGGCCGAGCTGCTGCGCGAGCTGGCCGGCGAGCCCGCCGAGGTGCTCTCGTGCACCTGATGGACATCCTGGCGCTGCGCCCCGTACCCGCCGCCGCGGTGCTCATGGCGATCACGCGGCGGTGCCCGCTGCGCTGCCGCCACTGCTCGACCGGCTCGCTGCCCGCCTCCGAGGAACACCCCGGGAAGATCTTCCAGCGCTTCGCCGGGACGTTCGCGCCGGGGGACGGGCCTCGGCTGGTCATGCTCACCGGGGGCGAGCCGCTGCTCCGGCCCCGCCTGGCCCGTTCGCTGGCCGAGACCGCCGCCCGCGGCGGTGCCCGCACGATGATCCTGTCGGGCATGTTCTTCGCCCCCCGGGTGCCCCCCGCCTCCGGCGAGGCGGTCCGGATCCCTCCCGCGATCGACGCGGCGATCGACGCGGCCGACCACTTCTCCGCCAGCCTGGACGCCTTCCACGAGGAGCAGGTGCCCCGGGAGAGCGTCTTCGCGGTCATGCGGGCGCTGCTGGCGCGGGGCAAGGACCTCAGCTTCCACGTCACGGGGACCGGGCCGGGCGACCCCTACCTGCGCGACGTCACCGCGGCGATCCGGCGGGAGTTCGGCGACCGGGTGCCGATGCTGGTGGGCCGGGTGGGGCCCGTCGGCCGGGCCCGCACCGCCGCGCTCGCCATACCCTCGCTGTCCTCGCTCCCCACGGCGACGGGGAGCGAGGCCGTGCCCGGCCCACCGGCCGGGACCGCCTCGCGCACGGCGCCCGCCGGGGCCGCCGGAGCGGTGACGGCCCCGGAAGCCGGCCCGCCCGCCGGAACCGCAACCGCCGGGAGCGCGCTGCCGTGCGCGATGGCCGCCTGGCCGACCGTCGGGTTCGACGGGACGATCACCGCGTGCTGCAACCAGGACGTCGTCGACCACCGTCCCGTCCCCCGTCACCTGCGCCTGGGACACGCGGGCACCGACGACTGGGGCACGGTCAGGCGGCGCTGCCTGGAGTCCGGCGTGCTGCGCGCCCTGAGAACGTACGGTCCGCTCTGGCTGGCCGGCGCCCCGCCGGAGCGGGGGTACTGCGAGACCTGCCGGAAGCTGGACGTGCCGCCCCCCGCCCCGACGCCCGCCGCCGCCTTCATGGAGCGGCAGGTCCGCGACCTGCAGCTGGCCGGCGGCGGCACGGGGTTCGCCAGGCGGTACGGATGCCCTCCCTACGACGACCTCGTGTCACTCGGCCACCCTGAGAGGGACCATGACTTTTGACCCTGTTCACGAACTGGCCCGCGCGGGGATCGACCTCACTCTCGTCAGCCCTGAGCAGCGCGAGGTCGTCCTCGCGCTGAGCGAGGCCGAGGTCGCTCTCCTGGCCTCCATCCACGAGCGGCTGAGGGACAGCGCCCCCGAGGTCGAGGCCCACATCGTCGGCGGACTCCTGTTCTGATCGGGGACGATCATGCGATGCCCTTCCTGCCTGGCCGAGACGCCGGGGCCGCCCCGGTTCTGCCCGTCGTGCGGCACGCGCCTCATCGCGCCGGCGGCGGAGGCGCGCAAGATCGTCACGGTGGTCTTCTGCGACCTGGCCGAGTCCACCGCGCTGAGCGAGCACCTGGACCCCGAGTCGCTCCGCGCGGTCCTGATCCGCTACTTCACGATCATGCGCGACCAGCTCGCCTGGCACGGCGGCACCGTGGAGAAGTTCATCGGCGACGCCGTCATGGCCGTCTTCGGCGTCCCGGAGCTGCACGAGGACGACGCGCTGCGCGCCGCCCGAGCGGCGGTGGACATGCAGGCGGCGCTCGAACGGCTCAACGACGACCTCGAACGCGACCTGGGGATCCGCCTCAGGGCCCGCATCGGCGTCAACACCGGCGAGGTCGTCACCTCGGGTCACGCCCACGGCGATCAGGCGCTCGTCGCGGGCGAGACGGTGAACGCCGCCGCCCGGCTCCAGCAGCTCGCCGGGCCGGGAGAGATCCTGCTCGGGCCCGAGACGTGGCGCCTGGTGGGCCCCTCCGCGGTGGGCGTCGCGGTCGGGCCCCTGGAGCTGCGCGGCAAGCGGCGTCCGGTCGTCTCCTGGCGGCTGGACTCGATGCGCTCCGACGACCCGGCGGCGATCCGGCGGTTCGACATCCCGTTCGTCGACAGGAGGGAGCCGCTGCACGAGCTGGACGGCATCCTCGACGGGATCATCAGCCGGCGTCACTGCCGCATCGTGACCCTGCACGGCGAGGCCGGGGTGGGGAAGACCCGGCTGGCGCGGCTGTGGGCCGAGCGCGCGGGGCAGCGGGGCGTCCTCGTCGGTTCCGGCCGCTGCCGCCCGTACGGCGCGGGCGGCACGCTGCTCGGGGTGGCCGACGCGGTGCGCGAGCTGGTGACGGTGGGCACGCCCGACCCCGAGGCCCTGGCCGTGCTCCGCGACGGCCTTCTGAAGGACGGCACCCCCAATCCCTCCCCGCAGGAGACCTCCTGGGCCCTGCGCAGCGTCCTGGAAAGCCTGGGGCGTTCCACATACGTGCTGATCGTGCTGGACGACGTGCAGTGGGCGGACGGCCCGGTCTTCGACATGCTCGGCGACCTCGCCGAGGAGCTGCGTGACACCGCGATGATGGTGCTGTGCGTGGCCCGCTCCGACCTGTTCGACCGCATGCCGGACTGGCAGCCCGCCTCCCGGCTGGCCCTGCCCCGGCTCGGACCGGCCGACTCCCGGCTCCTGGTCTCCCAGCTGGCCGAGGTGACGGCACACGACGGCACCCTGCTGGAGCGGATCGCCGAGCGCGCCGAGGGCAATCCCCTGTACCTGGAGCAGCTCGTGGCCATGCTCGGCGACGGCGGGGAGCCGCACGGCCTGCCCCTGACCGTGCACGCGCTCATCGCGGCCCGCGTCGACAGGCTCGGGCCCGACGCCAGGGCGATGCTGGAGTGCGCCACCGTGGTCGGCAGGGAGTTCAGCGTCGAGGAGTTGCGGGCCGTCTCGGGAGCCGACGAGCCGGACGAGCTGCTGGAGGAGCTCGGGCGCAAGTCCTTCGTCGAGCACCGCACGGAGGCGACGTTCCGGTTCGCCAGCGGCCTCATCCAGGAGGTCGTGTACGGCGGCATGGCCAAGCGCCGGCGGGCCGAGCTGCACGAGAGATTCGCCGATTGGCTGGCCGTGGGAGAGGCCGGGGACGAGGCCGTCGGCACGCACCTGGAGCGGGCCTACCGGCACCGCGCCGACCTGGGCCCGCCCGACGACCACACCGTGCGGCTGAGCGGCGCGGCCGCGGCCCGGCTGTCGGGGGCGGGCACCCTCGCGCTGCGCAGGAGTGACCTGTCCAGGGCGGAGAAGCTGCTCAGCAGGGGTGCGGAGCTGCTGGGGCCCGCCCATCCCGGCTGGCCGCAGATCAGCGGGCGGGTCGCGGAGACCGCGATCACCCTGGGCGACGTCGAGCGGGGGCGGCTGCTGCTCACCGAGGTGCTGGAACGCGCGACGGGCGACGCGGACGCGCTGGTGGCCGCGCACGCCTCGCTCTACCTGAGCCACTTCGACCCCGCGGGATCCTTCGAGGTCGCGCGCCGGGCCATCCCGGTCTTCGAGACGGCCGGCGACGACCTGGGGCTGGCCAGGGCCTGGACCATGGTCGCCCAGGAGGCTCAGGGGCGCGGCAGGTTCGCCGAGACGAGGGGGATGCTGCAGCGCGCCCTGGGGTACGCCGTGCGGTCCGGCGCCGAGCTGGAACGCGCGACGATCCTGGGCAACATGGCCGCCTCCCTCTGGCTCGGCCCCGAGCCGGCCCCCGTCGCCATCTCCCGGTGCCGCGACCTGCTGGCCGCGCACGGCCGGGACCGCGGGACCGTACGTGCCGTCGTCCGCTGCCCGCTGGCGGTCCTGCTGGCCACGCGGGGGAAGTTCGACGAGGCCAGGGCCACCCTCGCGGCGGCCGAGCGGTCCTTCGCCGACCTGCGGCACGCGTACGCCGACGCGTTCATGCCGATCTTCTCCGCGGCCGTCGAGTCGCTGGCCGGACGCTGGGACGTCGCCGGGGACCTGCTGCTCCGGGCGTGCGCCAGGGCAGAGGCGCTCGGCGACGCCCAGCTCCTGGTCACCGCCTCACGCGATCTGGCCGGCACGCTGCTGCGCCGGGGGGACCTGGCCGGCGCCGAGCGGTGGGCGGGCACGGCCCTGGAGGGCTCGCCGGGGGACGCGCCGATGAACACGGCCGAGCTGCACGCGATCCGGGCCGAGGTGCTCGCCGCCCGGGGGGCCGGGGCCCCCTCCCGCGAGCTCATGGACCTGGCCCTGCGCGAGGCCCGCGGCACCGACTCCCCCACCTGCCGCGCCACCGTTCTACTCGGCAACGCCCGCAGCCTCGCCCTCCTGGGGGCGTACGAGGAGAGCGGGGCGGCCGCGCGCGGCGCGGCGGCCGAATTCGCGGCCAAAGGACACCTGGTCGGCAAGGGCTGGGCGTCGGCGGTGCGGCGATGACCGCCCCCCCGGACCTCACGTGGCGGCTCGGTGCCGAGGACGACATCACCGTGTCCGCCGCGGGCAACGCCGCCGTCACCCCGGAGTGGGCGTGGCAGGACGCCACCGGGCGCGGCGTGCGGGTCTGCGTCGTGGACAGCGGGGTCGACCGTGACCATCCGATGCTCGCCCCGGTGCACGCGACCCACGCCGTGGTGACGGGCCCGGACGGCAAGGCCGTCGTGCGGGAGAGCGACGGCGCCGACAGCTGCGGGCACGGGACGGCGTGCGCCGGGATCATCCGCTCGATCGCGCCCGGGTGCGAGCTGCACAGCGTCCAGGTGCTGGGAGCGGGGTTCTCGGGAACGGGCGACGCCCTCGTCACCGGGCTTCGCTGGGCCATCGAGCAGGAGTTCGACGTGGTGAGCCTGAGCCTGTCGACCAACAGGAGACACCTGGCCGAGCCGCTGCGCGAGCTCGGCGATCTCGCCTACTTCCGGCGGACGGTGCTCGTGGCGTCCGCGCACAACCTGCCGGTGGAGAGCTTCCCCTGGCGGTTCTCGTCGGTGATCTCCGTGGGCAGCCACGCCGAGGACGATCCCGGCCTGATCCTCTACAACCCCCGCCCGCCCGTGGAGTTCTTCGCCCACGGATCCGACGTGGAGGTGGCCTGGCCCGGCGGCGGGAGCACCCGGTGCACCGGGAACAGCTTCGCGACCCCCCACGTCGCGGCCCGGTGCGCGCTGATCCTGAGCAAGCACCCCGGGCTGACGCCCTTCCAGGTGAAGACCGTCATGTACCTGACCGCTCAGAACGTGAGGAGGCCCGATGACAGGGAACGGTGAGATGGTCGCGGCCATCTCCGCCGCGGTCGCCGGCTCGGAGAGGGAACACCGGCTCCTGCTCCAGTCGATCGTCGACACGGCGCGCGTGATCTTCGGCGCCAAGGCCAGCTCGATCTTCCTGGTGAACGAGGAGCACGGGGACCTCGTCTTCGAGGCGGTCTCCGGCGAGGGCGAGCAGGTGCTCGTCGGGCGGCGCTTCCCCGCCACGCGGGGCATCGCCGGGTGGGTGCTGAACGCCAGGGACGCGCTGATCGTCGACGACCTCTCGGCGAGCACCGTGTTCGCCCGCGACATCGCCGAGTCGACCGCGTACGTGCCGGGCGGGCTCATGGCGGTGCCGCTCGTCCACGACGACGAGGCGCTGGGGGTCCTGGAGGTCCTGGACCCCCACCCGCAGGCGCGGGCGAGCATCGACGAGCTGGCACTGCTGACGCTCTTCGCCTCGCAGGCCTCGGCGGCGCTGCGGATCGTGCAGCGCAACCGCTACGCCCGGCGGGTCCTGGACGGCACCGGAGCCGAGTTCGGCGACCTCGTGTCCATCGTCTCCGCGCTGGCGGGCGGGACCGCGGAAAGACGGCAGGCCGGACTGCGCCTGATCGGCTCGCTTCACGAGCTCCTGGTTGACAACCAGACCTGACCAATTCAGGCAGTATTCACCCATTTACTAATACTAAAGCGCATATATCATGACAATTCCATGAGGCCGCCTCACGAAACCCGATTAGCCTTCCGAAGTCGCCTGACCAGTCAATGGAGAATTCCGCCGTGGGTGCAACCGCAGTGCGTGAGGAGGCAGAGGCGGGAGAAACCACCTTCGCCGTGCTCGGCCCTCTCGAGGCCCGCCGCAACGGCAGTCTGGTTCCACTCGGGCCCTTCAAGCAACGCGTGCTCCTGTCCCTGCTGCTCTGTCACGCCAACAGGATCGTGCCGGTGGACCAGCTCAGCACGGCGGCGTGGAGCGAGGAGCCGCCCCGGACCGCTCTGAAGAACGTCCAGGTCTACGTGTCCGCGCTGCGCAAGAACGTGCTCGGGACGGCCAACCGCGACCGGTTGACCTACCGCCCCCCCGGCTACCAGCTGCGGCTCGGCCCGCAGCACCTCGACATCCTGGACTACGAAACCCTGGCACGCAGGGGCCGTCAGTACCTGCGCGACCGCGAGATCACCAAGGCGGTGGACCTGCTGCACGAGGCGCTGAAACTCTGGCGGGGCGACCCCCTGCCCGACATGGCGCAGGTGCCGCTGATCAGCGACGAGCTCTCGCGGCTGCACAGCGAGCGCATGTCGGTCTACGAGGACTGGGCGGAGGCGCAGCTCATCCTCGGACACCATGCCCACATCATCGACTCTCTGGAGGAGAACGTCCGGAGCCATCCGCTCAGGGAGCGGCTGCGCAGCACGCAGATGATCGCGCTGTTCCGCTGCGGGCGGCAGTCGGAGGCCCTGGCGCAGTACGAGGACATGCGCCAGACACTGGCCAGGGACCTCGGGCTGCAGCCCAGCCCGGTCCTCGAACGGCTCTACCGGGCGATCCTCGCGGGCGCCCCGTCCCTGGACAGCCCGCCCTCCGGCGGCCCGCAGCACCTCGGCGCCACGCTGGTCGGCGGCCCGCGGCGCAACGGCGCGGCCTTGCTCAGGGCGCGCTCCTCGACCGGCAACGGCCATGACGTCATCGCCCACCTCAGCCAGCTCCCCCGCGACCTGGCCGACTTCACCGGCCGCCGCGAGACCGTCCAGGACATCCTCGACGTCTTCCGCGCCCGCCGGCACAGCCCGCCGGTGGTGATCTCCGGCCCGGCGGGAACGGGGAAGACGGCGCTGGCGGTGCACGCCGCCCACCTGCTTCGCGAGCGCTTCCCCGACGGACAGCTCTTCGTGCGGCTGCGCACGGCGGGCGGCCGGGAGCGCTCGATTCCCGACGTGCTGGCCGAGATCCTGCGCACCTGCGGCTTCGACGGCGACCCGCCGCGCCGGGCCGGCGAGCGGGTCGCCGCCTGCCGGGCCTGGCTCGCGGAGCGCAGCATCCTGCTCATCCTCGACGAGGCGTCGACCGCTGCGCAGATACGGCCCCTGCTGCCCGGCACCGGCGACAACGGAGTACTGATCACCGGCAGGAGGCGCCTGAGCGCCCTGGAGTCGGCGCACCACGTGGCGCTGGAGGGCTTCACCCCCGAGGAGGGTGTAGAGCTGCTGCGGCGGACCGCCGGCGCGGAGCGCGTCGACGCCGACCCTACGGCGGCCCTGAGCGTGGTCGGCACCTGCGGCAACCTGCCCCTCGCCGTCCGCATCGCCGGAGCGCGGCTGGCCGCCTCCCGGCACGTCCTGCTCCCCCTGTTCGCCGACCGCCTCGCCGACGAGCACTCGCTGCTGGACGAGCTGTCGGTGGACGACCTGTCGATGCGCGCGTGCGCGGCCACCTACGAGCGCGACCTCGGGCCCGACCTGTGGGCCTCGCTGCGGCGCCTGGGCGCGCTGCCGACCGGCGAGTTCACCGTCGACGACCTGGCGGCGCTGATCGGCTCCGACGCTCGGCTCGCCGCGGGCGTCGCCGACAAGCTGGTCGAGGCCCACGCCGTCACCGCGGAGTCCCGGCCCTCTCCGGTCTACCTGATCGCCGACTGGCTGCGCCTGTACGCGCGGGAGCGGCTGGAACGGGAGGAGTCCGCGACTCAGCGCACGGCGGCCGAGAGGCGGCTCCGCAGGGCGCGTGCCCGCACCCGGCCGGGCCCGGTGACCGATTCCCGGACCCGATAAAAGCGCGTCAAATACAAAAGGGCCCCTAAAAGGTCTTCCCGTATTTCCCTTAACGGGCCGAGCCTCGGCGGCCACTCCGCGGGAAGCCGAAATGCCGGGATGCTCGGGAGAACCGGTAAAGGGAATTTTTCCAGGACCGAAAATTCCGGCATCCCTTTTGCCCATCTCGCTCACTCCGCCCGTCCCGCTTTTCCGGCCTCGGAATCACCGACCGGTGCGGTCGGGGCGTCCCCACCGGGCTCCGCCTCCGCCCGCGGCCTTCCACGGCTTCGACGCGATGATCCCCGAGGCGGAGATCAGCCGCCTGGCCGCCGCCGGGAAGGTGGTCGCGCCGCGCCGGGCCCTGTTTCGCCGGCGGAGGGACGCAGGCGTACCAGCCGCATGGCCAGGTGAGCCCGGAGCCTGCCCGCGGAGTCGGCGAGGGAGAAGCCGAGGACGGCCTCCGCCCGTGCGATGCGCGCGGCCAGCGAGCTGTGGTGCAGGTGCACGGCGACGGCGGCCCGGCGCACCGTGCCCTCGGCGCACAACGCGCGCACCGCCTCCAGCGCCTCGGCGCCGTACGGCCGCCGTGCGAGCTCCTCGACGGCTCGCACGTCGGGCAGGGCGGCGATCTCCTCGTCCGGCACGTGGGTGGCGAACAGGGCCAGCGCGCCGAGATCGGCCCAGTCGACCACCCGGTCCGCAGGGTGCGGGCCGGTGAAGCGCAGGGCGGTTCGGGCCGCCGCCCAGGATTCGGCGGCCCCGGCTCCGCGCGTCTCCGGCCCGACGCCGACGCGCCAGGTGTCCGGTGTCCGGGGCAGTTCGCCGGGCCCGTCGATCGCCGGGCCGACCAGCAGCGCCACGGTGTCACCCAGCCGGGCGGCGCGGACGTGGCGGTCGGCGCCCCGCAGCCGGGCGGCCACGGCGGCCCCGTCGCGGCCCTCCCGGTCGTCGTCGGCGAGCACGGCGAGCACCTGGAGGGGGTCGGCGGGGGCGAAGCCGAGCAGCCGCAGGGCGCGTGCCCGCTCGGCCTCGCCGGCGTCGGCCGACAGGACCAGCTCCACCAGGGCGGGGTCGGTGCCTGCCCGGGCCTGGGCGGCGGCCCGCTCCAGGGTGACCTCCGCCGCGCCCGCGAAGCGCTCCAGGACGATCTCGTCGAGGCCGTGCGCCGTCCCCCCGCGTTCCATCCACACGGCGCCGAGTTCCGAGCCGAGCCGGCGGTGGATCGCCGGGCCGGGAGGCTCGTCGCACGGCTCGGGCACCCCGCCGGGAACGACCCGCGTCCGCCCGCCGGTGACCGCGTCGACGAGCCCGACCGGGCAGTGCGCCAGGCGCGCGGTGGCCTGGAGCAGTACCGGGACGCCGGCGTGGTTCCGTACCAGCACGTCGAAATAGGCGATGACGCGGACGGCGCTCTCCGCGTCGGAGTCGAGCGCCGACAGTCGCAGCAGTAGTCCCTGCACGGCTCCACACTAGGTCGCCGCCCGCGTTCCCGGCCAGAACAGCGCACATCAGACGGCTCACACCGCGCATGAAACACCATAAAGGGCATACCGGACAGCGGGTCGGACGGCCGGTCAGCGCAGCACCGGATAGTTGGCGCGGATGAGGCCGTGCGGGTCGCGGGAGCGCTTGACGTCGCGCAGCCGGGCCAGCACGTCACCGGGGAACGCGGCCGCGGCCCGCTCACCGGGGCTCAGCGAGGTGTAGGGCTTGCGTCCGCTGGTCCGCGGGACCAGCGTGCCGGTGATCCCGTCCTGGCGGGCCCGTACGGCGCCGGCGGCCTCGGGCGAGGGCGTGAGGCCGAACATGGCCAGCAGGTACGGCTCGGCCAGGTGCCCGCAGGCGCCGCCGTCCTCGGCCGGACGGGACAGGGCGCCGCCGAGGTGGCGGATCTGCACGCTCAGCAGCGGTTCGATCGGCGCGGCCAGCAACGTCGCCGCGACCGCGTCGTCCAGGTCGGTCAGCAGCTCCCCGGTTCCGCCCGGCCCCCGCCGCGAGGGCCTCCCCATGACGACGATCCTGGAGGCGATGCCAGGGGGCCGGCGATCGTCGGCTTCAACGGCTCGCACGGTCCCGAGGAGATGGTCACCGACAAGGCCGACGGGCTGCTGGTCAAGCCGCGCACCAACGCCGGCCTCGCCGCCGCCCTCATCCGCGTCACCGGCCGGCCGGGGGCGCTCTGGCGACCGCCACCTACGACGTGGAGTCCGTCGGCGCCAGGTTGGACGCCCTCCTGGAGGAGTTGCCGACCCGCCACGACGGCACCTACGTCAAGCCGGCGCCCGCGGTGCCGGACTCCGGCGGGGATGGGATCGCCTCGCGCCAGGGCGACAGATCGAGGCCCGGATACCGAAGCGCCATGGCAGCGAGCGTGTCGGGTGTCCAGAAGGCGTGACCGGGCGGCGGGAACCCGAAGAGCTCGAGCTGGCGTCGCGAGGCCCGCTCGACGAACCGGTACCAGGCGGGCTCGTGGCTGCGATCGGCCCAGGCTTGACGCTGACCCCACTCGGCACCGGCCGGCCGGTAGTTCACATGCATGCTGTAACGGGCGCCTCGCGCGGCGGTCAGTGCCGTGCCCCGGTGGAAGGTGCCGAGCTGGAAGGCGACGACGGTCCCCGCCGGCCCGGCGGCCGACACCTCTGCTTCGTAGAGCTCCGGGCTGCCGCCGGTGCGGACGAACCCGTTCTCGCTGCCGGCGGCGTCGTCGCGCGGATACCAGTTGGGTCTGGCCGGCAGATCGGCGGTGTGGGTGCGGGAGACGAGATGGGGCGGCCCGAGCTCGTCGGGGACGTCTGCCAGGTAGACGAACATCTCCAGCTGCCGGCAGCCGGGGGTGTCGCTGGGCACCAGGATGGTGTGGTTGAGATAATCCCGGTGCATGACCTGGTCGTAGTCGGCGGCACCGGTGTATTTCGCCCAGGCCTCGGCAGAGTAGATCCGAATGTCCTGATCTTCCAGCAAGGCTTCGGCCAGCCGCGACAGACGCGGGTGCACCGCCAGAAGGCTCAGCTCGACGCCGGCGAAGGGAAAGGCGTCGATCCCGGCGAACTCGTCGCCCAGGAAGCGCTCACGACGTGCGTCGCCGCCGCCGTGGAATCCTTCGGCGGAGGGAAAGAGCAGTCCCAGCTCGCCCGCGGCCGGCGCCAGCTCGTCGGCGGGGATGAATCCTGGAAGGACGACGAACCCGTGCGTGCGCCAGGCGCGTGCCGCGTCGTTGAGATCCACTGACACACCATGCACCGCCGTGGCCGTCTCGTGCAGCCCGTTTTCCCCGGAGCAGGTGGGCGGCCGCCCCTGCCGGGCTCAACCGGACGGCGTGACCGAGGACCACACACCGAACCACTGCTCGGTGCCGTACTCCTCGAACCGCTCCACCTCGGTGAACCCCAGCTTCGCCGCGAGGCGCATCGAGCGGTCGTTGGCGGTCTGGGTGCTGAGTACCACCGGCTCGCCGGGAAGCGCGCCGGTGACCCAGTCGAGTGCCGCCGCGCACGCCTCGGCGGCGTACCCGCGGCCCCACGCCTCCGGCAAGAACATGTAGCCGAGCTCGGCCTCACCGCCATCCGGGCGGACGTGACCCGGACGCTCGGCGTCGCGCCGGTCGATCTCTATGATGCCGATCATCGCCCCGTCGAGGTCGACCGCGAAAAGGCCGGGGCGCCGCCTGGGCACGGCGGGCAACGCACGTTCGAGCTCATCACGCGGCCGAGGGCCACCGATGTAGGTGCCCACCTCGGACGAGGTGAACAGTTCGATGAGCGCCGCACGGTCCCGGGCCTCGGGCTCACGGAGCACGAGCCGTTCAGTTCTCATCGGGGCAGGTGGCCAGGCGACGGGACCGAGTTCAGCCATGGCGGGCAACCTACCGCACACCCGTGAGGGCGATCCGAAAGAGAAGGCCTGGCCGGAGTGGGTGACCCGCGTCCTCAACGGAGATCAGGACACCTGACACCGACGGCCTGGATGTGACGTCGGCGCAGATAGGTGCGGTTGGCGCGAGAAGAGTAGACCTTGCCGGCGGCCACCGCGCCCGGGCGGGTGCGCGGACGACCGACGGATCAGGTGGTATGAAGTGGACCAAGGCGCGGGAGTTCGCCTGCGCGAGGAAGAACGAACGCCTCTGCGATCAACGCAAGTCAGGCTGTCGCGAGCGTCGATGTCGGCTGACGATCTGCCGTGTCCAGCGCATGTACCAGTCCAGGAACGGCACCGGTTCGCTCCAACCCCCGTGCAGACGGCCCGACGGTTCGACATCCCTTCAGGGGGCCGACGGCCACCAGTCCATGTCCTTCACCCATCCCATCTCGGTGAGCCAGACGGTGCCGGCGTACTCACCGTTCATGGCGAGCATGCTGATCCACGAGCATCCATGGCTGCACAGGAACATGGTTCCGGGCGAGGGCTTGTCCATCGACAGGGTGGGGTCTGCTCCGTCGCCTGCGAGGCGCCGCAGTTGCCGCACATCATCCCGGGTCACCGGGAAGGGCTCCCACGGGTAGGCGGCGACCTCGGGTTCCTCCCGGAAGTACCCACGCTCCCGTTGGGTCTCTTCCACGATCCGATGCAGGTCGAGCAGGCGACCGGGAGAGACTCCCCGGCCGAATCGCAGCAGGAACGACCGGAACTCGTCAGGAAGCGGCGCGCCGATCACTTCCTCAAGGGCCACAACCTCGGATTCCGGCAGAGGAACAGCCGTTGAGAGATCAGCGAGCCGGGAGAGTTCAGCGGCCATCTCATCCAGGCCGATGTCCGATCGCATGACTTCTCCCTGCCGAAGGTCTCAACGCGCACAGGCTAACGGCGGCGAAGAGCAGGTGGCTGCGCTCGGTTTCGGGCGGCGTGCCTCGGCATCCCGCCACGGGCGGGGTGGTGCGATACTCGCCGAATGCCGCTCTACATTCCTCGAGAGGACGTCAGCTACCTCGGTGGCGCCGTACCGATGCTGGTTCTCGTCTCGACCGGCCCGATCGAGCGGCTTCCCGTTCTCCGGCTCGACGCGGGCAGGCCGTTGCCGTGTGAGGGCTGGCAGCTCCTCGCCGGTCTGACCGCCTCGGTGGTCGACGGTCCCGGTGATTCCGGGATCTTCGTCGAAGGCATCGTCGGTCCCGAGGAGGCCGAGGAGCGCTTCGCATGGCTGGAGGCCGTGGACCGTGCCGGTGGTGCGGTCGTGCTGGTCGTCGACTCGCGCAGTGCGGTGGACGACTGGGCTGTCATGGCCGAAGGCGAGAAGGCCCTGGGCGGCTTCGTGCCCGCGGTTCAGCGGGACGGGTGACCGCCGGGAGGCAGAACCAGCAGCCGTCTCGGGACAGCCGAGGTCTGGTCGATCGTGCTAACGCTGTTGCTGACAACATCTCTGGACGTGAGTGGACGTCCACAGAAGACGATCAAGTGTGAGATGGCTCTGAGCAGGGCTTGCTGACACCTGTGGACGCCGGTGGACGATCTCGAACTGGCTACGGATCAGAAGATCACTTCGTTCAGTCCGCCGATGGCCCGAGAGAGCCATGTCTTGAAGCCTGTGTCGATCAAGTCGTTAGGGTCACTGCCGAGCCCCTCTCACCGCCAAAAGGAGTCTCTCGTGGCTGCCCCCACGTCCCGGCTGCTGCTGACGATGGACGATGTCGTCGGCGCGCAATACGGAACCTTCAGTCTCATGAACGAGGACGGCGCTGGAAGCATCCCGGACGACGCCCCGCCACAGGATCCGAACGCCTATGGCGATTGGGTGGAGTATCAACCACACTTTCGGCTTTGCATAAGGTCGTCGTTCGACTCGCACACCCTGGCCGTGCGGTTTGAGCTGTGGGAGGGTCCACCGCCAGAGCCGCGCTTCGAGGTCGGAGCCGTTCAAACCAAAACGTGGACAGGGCCGTTCCATGCAAGCCGGGGGCGGGTGTACGCGACGGAGATCGTGGATCCGGGAGAGGACCATCGTGTCTTCGACCTCGGTGCGACGGGCGTTGAGTGGCGGGTCCGCGTCATCCTGCGCAAGCTCGTCGACCACGATCCCGAAGATGACGTCGACCTCGACGGCTGGGACCCGTTGGCCGACGACGACGGGGACGACAACGCCGGCGACGGGCCCGGCAGCCTGGAAGAAGTGGTGTTCCAGTTCTGGACGCCGGCTGCACCGAATTTATAAGACCCCATGCCGGTCACTCGTCATGAGTTCGCCCGAGTGGCCAACCGATGCGGAGCATATGCGAAACGATCAAGAGTAGGGGGATCATCCCGCAACGGCCTGATCCGCACCGAGCCCGGCATGGGCAGCTTCGTGACCACACCCGAGGAGCGCCGGGAGGCCGCGCCCACCGACGAGCCCGAGTAGGTGAGCCTCACGGCGTCCTCGCCCTGATCCGAGCCGGCGTCAGCAGTGGACTGACGGCCGTGGTGTCGCCGGCCGAACTCGCCGCGCGTGCGACACAACCGGGATCATGGGCCCTCCTGTGGTGAATCACAGCCTCAACTCATGTTGTACCCGGAGAACATCGCGATCGGCCTGGAGCAGCCCGAGGTGAACGCCCTGGTGACCGGCAAGTTCGTGCTGGAGGTGACCGAGGACGCTCGACTCCGCAGCGGATCTCACCGACCGTCAGGCCGCTGAGGTGGAGCGTGGGTCCGTGGCCCCCGCCTGTCCAGTCCTTGGCGTGCGGTCTCCCTTTCCGCTTGCGCACTGCGGAGACCACAGCGGAAATGACGGTGGGGAACGTAGCCTTCCGGCTGCCATGACGAAAGAAAACTCATGCCGACGAGCCTGACCTTCCGGCTGTTCGGTCCGCTGGAGGTCGCCGGCGAGGCCGGTGACCCGCTCGACCTCGGCACCAGGAAGCAGCGTGCCCTGGTGGCGATCTGGAACCGGCGGTGGCGAGCGGGTTGCTGGCCGAACCGCCTGGCGGCCCCGACTACCGCTTCTCCCACGCCCTGGTGCGCGACGCGCTGCTGTCCGGGCTCGGCCGCCTGCCGCGGGCCCGGCTGCACCTGCTTGCGGGCGAGTGCCTGGAGACCAGGCCGGGCACCGAGCCCGCCACGCTGGCCCACCACTTCGCCGCGGCCGTCAGGGTCGGCGGCGCGGCCAAGGCGGTGGAACACGCCTCCCGCGCGGCCGGCCGGGCCCGGGAGCACGCCCGCGAGGCGGCCGAGACGCACCGGCGGCTCGGCCTCGCCTACCTGGAGGAGCGGAGCCTGCGGCTGCTGGCCCGCCTGAGCTGATCCGGCCTGCCGGCTCCCGGCCGCTCTGGCCTGTTCCCTCAGCCGCTCCGGCCTGCTGGCTCCCGGCCGTTCCCTCAGCCGCTCCGGCCTGTGCCGGACCGCCTTGGTCTCCGGGCCGTCCGGTGGGTCACCAGCGCTGGTGGACCTGCGGACGGATCAGCTCGTCGTAGATCTCCCGCACGCCCGCGAGGGTGGCCTCGGGCAGCGGGTCCACGGCGGCGGCGGCCGCGTTGGCGCGGGCCTGCCCGGGGTTGCGGGCACCGGGGATGACCACGGAGACGCCGGGCTGGTCGATGATCCAGCGCAGCGCGAACTGCGCCATGGTGGTCTGCGGCGGCACCAGCGGGGCCAGGCGGCGGACCGCCTCCAGGCCGGTGGCGAAGTCGACCCCGGAGAAGGTCTCGCCGACGTCGAAGGACTCGCCGTGCCGGTTGTAGGTACGGTGGTCTTCGGCACCGAAGACGGTGGACTCGTCGTACTTGCCGGACAGCAGGCCGCTGGCCAGCGGGACGCGGGCGATGATGCCGACCCCTGCCTCGGCCGCCGCCGGGAGCACCCTCTCCAGCGGCTTGAGCCGGAAGGCGTTGAGGATGATCTGCACGGTGGCCACGCCCGGCCGGGCGATCGCGGTCAGCGCCTCGTCGCAGGTCTCCACGCTCACCCCGTAGGCGGCCACGCGACCCTCCTGGACGAGGGTGTCGAGGTCGTCGAAGACCCTGTCGGTCGCGTAGACCGGGGTGGGCGGGCAGTGCAGCTGCACCAGGTCGAGGGTGTCGACGCCGAGATTGGCCCGGGAGCGGTCGGTCCACGCCCGGAAGTTGTCCAGGGTGTAGGCCGACGGCTCCTGTGCGACGCGGCGGCCCATCTTGGTGGCCACGGTGAGCCCCGGCCTGGCCTTGATCAGCTGCGAGACGATCTGCTCGCTGCGCCCGTCGCCGTACACGTCGGCGGTGTCGACGAAGGTGACCCCGGCGTCCACGGCGGCGTCGAGGGTGGCCAGGGCCTCGTCCTCGCCGACCTCACCCCAGTCGGCCCCCAGCTGCCACGCGCCGAGCCCGACGACACCGATCCGCCTGCCTGTTCTTCCCAATTCGCGCTGTTCCACATCAGCGATCGTAGCCCGCGCGACGCATCGGGAATCACCGGCACCCGGGCGTGGCAGGCAGGCGGGACGCGCGGCGCGGGCCCCGGACCTACCTCGGCACGCTCGGCATCACGTGGGCGTCGGGGCCGGGGAAGACGAGGCTTTCGTGCTCGTCGCCCTCCCAGCGGACCACGTAGGGCGGGCTCCCGTCCTCGTGGCGTAGCTCGATGATGAATCCGATCTTGCGGGGAGCGCCGTCGTGGGCGCTCTCCACGATCAACTTGTCGCCTACGGTTGCCTTCACTGTGGCCTCCTGGATCAGCTGGATCAGCAGGGTGCCGGCTCTCCGGCCGTCCTCCCCTTCCATGCCATCACTCCGTGGCGCATTCGTCCAGGTCAGGAGCATGACAAGGTCGGCCGGACCGCCCCGTAGGCTTCAGACTTTACTTATATAAGCCGATCCTGAGACAGTGAGGTCATGCACGCGCTCGACGTTCTCGGCGATCCGGTCCGGCGCCGGATCCTGGAGCTGCTCGCCGACGGCGAGCTGGCGGCCGGTGAGATCAGCGCCGTGGTGCAGGAGGAGTTCGGGATCTCACAGCCCGGCGTCTCCCAGCACCTGCGCGTGCTGCGCGACAACGGGTTCGCGACGGTACGCGCCCAGGGGACCCGGCGGCTGTACGCCGTCGATCCGGCCCCGCTGCGGGAGGTGGACCGGTGGCTCGACCGCTACCGGCACTTCTGGAACCAGCACCTCGACGCCCTGGGCACCGAGATCGCGAGGGGAAGGCGGGAACGTCGCCTCAGGGAGGCGGAGAACCCGCCGGCTCCGGACGTGGCCGGGCACGGCCCCTGACCCCCGTCCAACGCCCCCTCGCCTCCGGCCCCCGTCCGTCTCCCCCTTCGCGCCCATGACCACGTCGGACTCCCCCGCCGAGAGCCCTCTCCCCAGGAAGGGGGATCCGGATCTCCCCGCTCAGGAGGGGTCCGCCCACAGCCTGCGTACCGTGGCGAAGACCCGCTGGTTGTGGGAGATCTCGACGACGTTGCCGTCGGGGTCCTTCAGGGCGCAAATGTAGCCGACCGGGTCGGGCATGTCGCGGGGCTCCCAGTGCAGGCGGCCCAGCTCGCGCGCCCGCTCGGCGATCTCCTCGACGTCGGCGCGCTCGGGCACCTCGATGCCGAGGTGCGCGAACGGCGTCAGCAGCCCCAGCCGCCCGCCCCTGTCCTTGTCGAACGAGACGAGCACCAGGACCATCGGGGTCTCGGCCTGTCCCTCGTTGGAGAGCCAGGCGCTCTCCCCGTCGGCGTCCTGGAAGCGCTCGACGACCACCAGTGGCGTCAGCGAGGTGTAGAACGCGATCGCCTCGTCGAGATCGCCCGTGGGCAGGGCGACATGCGTCCACCGCGCCCGGGTCAGATCACTCATGAGGATCCTCCGCTTCCTTGGGGCCGATCCGGGCGATGTGCGCCGACCCGGCCGGCCGCCGGTGTCCGGGACCCTCAGGTGGGGCCCCGTTCGAAGGGCCGTCCCAGCGCTTCCGGCTCGCGGCGCCGGTTCGTGAAGAGCAGCATCGCGAGCAGCGCGACCAGGTACGGCGCCGCTATCAGCAGTTGTGAGTTCAGCGTCAGGCCCAGCGCGGGCAGCGCCAGGCGCATGGCGTCGGCCAGGCCGAAGAGCGCGCAGCCGAGCAGGGTGCGTCCCAGCCGCCAGCCGCCGAAAATCACCGCCGCGATGACGATGTACCCACGACCGGCCGTCATGTTCTGGTTGAACGAGCCGACCTCGCCGACCGCGAGGTACGCGCCGCCCAGCCCGGCCAGCGCGCCGCACCACAGCAGTGCCTGGCGGCGGCGCGCGTTGACCCGGATGCCGGTGGCGTCGGCGGCCCTCGGACGCTCGCCGACCGCCCGCAGCTCCAGGCCCCACCTGCTGCGCTCGACCAGCCACCAGGTCAGCGGGACGATGACGACCAGCAGGTAGACCGGCCAGCGCTCGACGAACAGCGGGGCGCCGATCAGCGGGATGTCGCGCAGCCAGGGGACGCTGACCTGCGACACCTGGTGGGAGCCGAAGTCACTGATCGTGATCAGGTAGCCGGTCAGCCCGAGGACGAGGGCGTTGAGCACCAGGCCGGCCACGAAGGTGTTGATCTCCAGGCGGTGGGAGAGGTTGCCGTGGACGAGACCGACCAGGAGCCCGATCAGCACGCCCGCGACCAGCCCGGCGGTGGCGCTGCCGGTGGCGTCGGCCGTGGCGACCGAGCCGAACGCGGCGCCCAGCATCATCGCCTCGACGGAGATGTTCATGGTCCCGGCCCGCTCGGCGAGATACTCCCCGCACGCCGCGAAGGCCAGTGGCACGGTGAGCCGTACCCCGCTGGACAGGATGGTGGAGACGTCGTCCGCGGCGATCATCGGCCGGCCCCCTCCGCGACGGGCGCGGGGCGGTGCCCGGCGCGCGCGGCGCGGACGCCGCTCCCGCGGCGCCGGAGCACGGCGATGACGGCGGGCGGGGCGACGAAGGCCAGCACCAGCAGGGCCTTGACCACGTCCACGACGAACGGGGGCACCCCGGTCGCGGCGAGGAAGCCGCCGCCGGAGCGCAGCACGCCGAACAGCAGGGCGACGGGTATCGCCGGCAACGGCCGGTTGCGGGCGATCAGGGCGACCAGCAGGCCGTCCCAGCCGATGCTCATCGCCATGCCGGGCTGCAGCCGGTGGACTCCCACCGGGCTGGTCAGCAGCACGGCCCCGGCCAGCCCGGCGAAGGCACCGGAGACGGCCAGCGCCGCGCCGCCCAGCGCGCCGGCGCGCACCCCTGCGTGCCTGGCGGCGAGCGGGTTGAGGCCGAGCATGGTGAGCCGGAACCCCCACCGGGTGCGGGCGATCACCGTCGCGACGATCGCGGCCGCGGCCACCGCGATCGGCAGGCCCCCGTTGACCTGCAGGTCCGGGTACTCCCCGATCGAGCCGAGCAGGGCGCTGTCCGGCAGCGGGTTGGACTGCGGCGCGACGACGGCGTCGCCGACCCGCGACTCCCGCAGCAGCCACGGCGTGTTCACCGCGAACGCGACGAGCTGCTGGGCGACGAAGGTCATCAACAGCGTGCTGACCACGACGTCGACGCCGCGCAGCCGGTACATCAGCGAGCTGAGAGCGGCCCACGCGCCACCGGCCAGCGCGGCGGCCGCCAGCACGGCCACCAGCAGCGCCGGGCCGGTGACCGCCAGGCGCAGGCCCACCCAGGCGGCGAGGAGGGCGCCGACGAGCAGCTGACCCTCCTGGCCGATGTTGAACACGCCGGACCTGGCGCTGACGCACGCGCCCGCGGCGACGAGCAGCAGCGGCGCCGCGTACAGCAGGGTGGAGGTCCAGGCCGCAGGGTCGGCCACGCTGCCCTGGAGGAGGGCCCGCACCGACGCGAGGGGGGAGCCGCCGGTCACGGCGACCAGCAGCGACGACAGGGCGAGCGCCGCGGCCACGCCCGCGACGGTCGCCAGGGCGGTCCACCGGCCCGGCGCGCCGGGACCGGGGACGAGGAGGGCGAGCAGGCGGCGGCCGGACGGGTCCGGGCCGGGATTTCGGCTGGGGCTTCGCGGGGTTCCGTTCACGCGGCCACCCCGCCCACCAGCATTCCGAGCCGCTCGGCCGTGGCCTCCCCCGCGGGCAGGACGCCGGTGATCCTTCCCGAGGAGATCACCGCGATCCTGGAGGCCAGCGTCATGACCTCCTCCAGCTCGGTGGAGATCAGCAGCACGGCCGCCCCTCCCGCCGCGACGTCGCGCAGCCGCCGGTACACGTCCTCGGTGGCGCCCACGTCCAGCCCGTGCGAGGGCCGTGCCGCGACCAGGACGGCCGGGCGGGCCGAGAGCTCACGGGCGAGCACGACCCGCTGCCGGTTGCCTCCCGACAGGTCGCGCACCGGGGTGTCCGTCGACGGGGTGACGATGCCGAACTCGGCCACCAGGCGGCGGGCCACGGCGCGCACCTTTCCCCGGTCGAGGAACACCCGGCCGCTCACGGCGTCCAGCGACTTCATGACCAGGTTCTCGGCGACGCTCATGTCCAGCACCAGCCCGGAGCCGTGCCGGTCCTCCGGCACGACGCCGAGCCCGGCGGCGTGCAGCGCCCCCGGGCGGTGCGGATCGACCGGCCGCCCGGAGATCTCGACCGACCCGGAGTCCGGTACGACGAGCCCGGACAGCAGGTCGCCCAGGGCCGACTGGCCGTTGCCCTCGACCCCGTACAGGCCGACGATCTCACCGGGGGCGACGTCCAGGCTGAGATCGGACAGGACGGGCACGCCGTCGAGGGTGAGGGTCAGGTCACGCAGCCGCAGCGCGGGCGCGGGCGCCGGGACCCCCGCCCTCCTCTCGTCCGCCTCACCGGTTCGGCGCTCCTCGGTCGCCGTCTCGTTCGCCGTGGTCTTCCCGGCCGCGGACCCGCGCGCCCCGAGGGGGCCGGCCGGCAGCAGGCCGAGGGCGGCGGCCTCGGTGCCCAGGGAGACCTCCCTGCCGACCATCCGCCGGGCCAGCTCCCGCGGGTCCGTCTCCGCGGTGGCGCTCCGGAAGACGACCCTCCCCCCGCGCAGCACGGTCACCCGGTCGGTGGCCGTGGTGATCTCGTCCAGCTTGTGGCTGATCAGGATGACCGCGCGGTTCTCCGAGCGGACCGCGCGGCGCAGCACGCCGAACAGCTCCGCCGACTCCGCCCGGGTCAGCACGGACGTCGGCTCGTCGAGGATGAGCACCGCCGGGTCCCGGCGCAGGCACTTGATCAGCTCGACCCGCTGCCGCTCGCCCGCGGAGAGCCGCGCCACCCTGGCCAGCGGGTCCACCGGCAGGCCGTAGCGCCGGGAGATCTCCCGTACCTGGTCGCGGGCCACGGCCTTGTCGATCTTCCCGGTGTCGCCCAGGATGACGTTCTCCCAGACCGTCAGCGGGTCGACCAGGCTGAAGTGCTGGTGCACCATGCCGATGCCGAGCGCCGCGGCCTCCCTCGGACCGCCGATCTCGACGGGCTCGTCATGGCGCAGGACGGTTCCGGCGTCCCGCCGGACGAGTCCCGTCAGGATCTTCATGAGCGTCGACTTGCCGGCCCCGTTCTCGCCGAGCAGGCCGTGGATCTCGCCCTGGTGGACGGTGAGGTCCACGGCGTCGCAGGCGACGACCGGGCCGTAGCTCTTGCTGACTCCCCGCAGCCGGAGGGCGGGCACCGGCGGCGGGGTGAGGTCCCTCGCCCCTTCGTCTTCCGTCACGTCAGGAACCGAGCCTCTTCACTTCCGCCTTGGGGTCGATCCTCCCGCTGCCGACGTCGGCGATGAACGTCTTCAGCCTCTCCTCCTGCTCGGGGGTGGGCTCGCAGATCCTCACGGTGGGGAACGGGTCGACGCCGAGCCTCCAGACCTTCTCCACGCCCATCCGCAGCTTCGCCTCGGCGAAGTCCTCCAGCGCGGCCCCGAAGTAGTCTCCGGGGCTGAAGAGCACCGAGATGTCGAACGTGGGCGCGGTGGAGGCGCACCGGTCGGTGCCCGGGGTGAGGGTGAGCACGCCGTTGGCGTCGGCCAGCTCCGCCGACGCGTCGGTGGCACCGCCCAGGTAGGGGTAGACGACCTTGACGCCCTGGCTGATCTGGGCCTGGGTGGCCTCCTTGGCCTTGGCCGAGTCGTTGAGGTCGCCGCTGTAGGTGACCGTCAGCGTGGCCTCGGGGACCACCAGCCGGATGCCCGCCCGAAAGGCCCTGGCCGCCGCGGTGGTGAAGTCGACCTCGGGGCCGGTCACGAACCCGGCCTTGGTCACGCCCTTCTCCTTCATCAGCAGGCCCGCCGCGTACCCGGCGGCCAGCAGGCTCTGGTCCGCCTCGTCGGTGGAGAGCATGATCCTCGGGGTCTGCGGGATGTTGTCGGACGAGGGGACGTACCAGGCGGTGCCGGCGCACGCCGGCTCCTCGGAGGCGGGGATCGCGTCCCTGAGGTCCGCGGCGCCCAGGGCCACCATGTCGACCTTCTGCCGGCACAGCGCCCGCGCGGCGTTGAGCGCCTCGCTGGGGTTGACGCCGCCACGCTTGATGATCGTCCAGCCCTTCGAGGTGGCGAACCCCTCCGCCGTGTCGACGAAGCTCTGGTAGTAGCCCTTGTCGTTGATGTCACCGGGGCTCAGCACCCCGATGACGACCTTGCCGTCGCCGTTGACGTCCGGCTGGCCCGCGAGCACGGTGCCGCCGTCCGCCCTGGCTCCGGTGCCGGCCGGGGCGGGGGTCGCGGCCCGGGGTGCCGTGGCGTCGCCGCTCGCGCACCCGGCCAGCGCCACCGAGGCGAGACAGGCGGTCAGCGCGGCCGTGACCCGGCCCGTTCGATGGAATGCGGCCATGACGATCCTCTCGATCTGATGCGCACGCGCCGCCCACGGGGCGCGGGTGGGGAACGAACCCTGGTCGCGGGAATGGGGGTACGGGCTTGCTGCGGGCAGGTCGGGACGCTGCCATGTGGACGCTGCCATTTAACAGCCGCGGCCGTCCGTCGTGTCCACCGCCCGGCGGCGGAGGGAGAACTCCCGGCGGCGGGCCCCGGCCGGAAAACCTCCCGCTCCGGCTCGCCGCCGCCCCGCACGACCCGCGTGGATCCGGCGTACGATGCGGGCATGCCGAACCTCGGGCCCGTTGAGCTGCTGATCATCGCCGCCCTGCTCGCGGTGGTCCTGGCGATCGTCGTCGGTGCCGTCAAGGCGGCCGGGAACGGCGGCCGGGCGGTCTCCGGAGGCCGGGCGCCCGTCGCGCCGCTCACGCCGTCGACGTCCCAGAGGCTGTACGAGACCGTCACCGGCCTGACGCGCCAGGGGCGCAAGATTCAGGCGATCAAGGAGCTGCGCCAGTACACCGGGCTCGGCCTGAAGGAGTCCAAGGCGATCGTCGACGCCGTGGCCGCGGGGCACGACATGTGGAGCCATCCCCTCATGGGCGGTTTCCGCCCCGCCCGTCCCATGGTCCCGCCGGGCGCCGGTGCCGCGGGTGCCGCCGCTGTCACCGGCCCCGACCTGGCCACTCGCGTGCGCGAGCTCAAGGCCGCCGGCCGCGCCGAGCAGGCGATCTACCTGGTGCGCGGCGAGACCGGCATGGGCGAGCACGAGGCCGAGCTGTTCGTCGACGCCCTCTGAGCCCTCCCGGGTGAGCCCTCCCGAGCTCCCTGTCCCCTCCCGAGCCGCCCCCCTCCCAAGCTCCCAGCACCCCTGCGCTCTCCTCGGGACCGTGGAGCGCTCAGTCCGGTCCGGCCGGCCGGTCCTCGGCGTCGGCGAACATGGTCCGGTGCAGCGCCTCGACGTGGCGGCGGGTGATCTCCACCGCCCTCAGCGGGTCGCCCGCGGCCAGGGCGGCGACGAGCTCGGCGTGCCCGCGGTTGGACTCGCGCAGGTGGTCCAGGGGGAAGGGCAGGTAGTAGCGGCAGAGCTCCCGGGCGACCGCGCCGTACTGCTCCACCGCGGACGGCAGGCCGGTGGCCGCGGCCACCTCCATGTGGAAGCGCTCGTCGCAGGGGCGGAACTCGGCCCAGTTGGAGGCGCGGTCCATGCACGCCACCAGCCGTTCCAGCTCCTCCAGCCGCCGCGGGCCCGGGCGCGTCGCGGCCAGGTGCGCGATGCCGCACTCCAGGAGCAGCCGCTGGTCGATCAGCCGGTGGACGTCGGCGGCGGCCGACCGGTAGGCCTCGATCTCGCGTACCCCGCCGGGCGGAGGCCGCTCGGCCACCAGGGTGCCGCCGCCGCGCCCGCGCCGCCGCTCCAGGACGCCCTGGTCGCAGAGTGAGACGAGCGCCCTCCTTACGGTGATCTCCCCGACGCCGAGGGCGCGGGCGATCTCGGCGGCGGGCGGCAGCCGCTCCCCGGGTCTCAGCAGGCCCAGCTCGACGGCCATCGCGATGCGGGCCCGGACCGTGTCGAGCGCGTTGAGCCGCCTGATGCCGACCAGGGCGGGGGCTTTGAGCACGATGTGGGGGCTGCCGGACGACATGCCACCACCGTACTCATCAAAAAATAGATCATAGTGATCGAAATTGCTTTAAATGCTCATAATGAGATATTTTTATTTCTTGTCGGGAAGCAGGCGTGCCATGTCGCGTCTCCTCCCCACAGCACTCGCCCAGGCGGCTTCCCGGCGGGCCGGGAACGGCTTCGTGGTGTTCGACGTCCCGGGGCGGGCCGGCCGGTGAACCTTCCCTTCCGCCGGGGACGGACCGATCCCTCCCGCCGGCCTCCGGCGGGAGGCCGACTCATCGGGAAGAACCTCGCCATGCCATCCAAAGGACCAGTTCTGTGGCGTGCCCTGACACTCGGCGAGGTCGTGCTGTTCGGCCTGGCCTACCTGACGCCGCTGATCGTCCTGGGCATCTTCGGCATCGTGTCCGAGACCACCGGCGGCGCGACCGCCGCCGCGTACACGCTCGCGCTGGTGGCCATGCTGTTCACGGCCTTCAGCTACGGCAAGATGGCCGCGGTCCACCCGATCGCCGGATCCGCCTACACCTACGTGCGGCGGACCATCGACGCGCGGGCGGGTTTCCTGGTGGGCTGGGCGGTGCTGCTCGACTATTTCTTCCTGCCCATGGTCATCTGGCTGATCGGCGGCGCCTACCTGTCGGCGCAGTTCCCCGAGGTCGCCTCGTGGGTGTGGATCGTCCTGTTCATCATCGTGACGACCACGCTCAACGCGATGGGCATCAAGATCGCGGCCCGGGCGAACCTCCTGCTGATGACCGTCCAGATCGCGGTCCTGCTCTTCTTCGTGCTGCTGTCGATCGGCTACGTGGCCGGCTCGTCGGGGCCCGCCGCACTGTTCGACCTGGCGCCGTTCGACAACCGGGCCACCACGGTCCCCGGCGTCGCGGCGGGGGCCGCCATCGCCGCCTACGCCCTCCTCGGCTTCGACGCCGTCACCACCCTCGCGGAGGAGACCGTCGAGCCGGAGAGGACGATCCCCCGGGCGATCCTGCTCACCGCGCTCGTCGGTGGCGTGATCTTCATCGTGGTCGCGTACTTCACGCAGCTCGTGCATCCCGGCGGCCTCTTCGAGGACTCCTCCTCGGCGGCCTTCGAGATCGCCGGACTGATCGGCGGCAGCCTGTTCGGCGCGGTCTTCCTGACCGGCCTGGTCGTCGCCCAGTTCGCCTCCGGCCTCGCCGCGCAGGCCGGCACCTCGCGGCTGCTGTACGCGATGGGCCGCGACGGGGTGCTGCCCCGCAAGGTGTTCGGCTACCTCCACCCCACGTGCCGCACGCCCGTGTTCGGCCTGGTGATCACCGGTGCCGCGGGCCTGATCGCACTGCGGCTGGACATGGCCACCTCCACGTCGTTCATCAACTTCGGCGCCTTCATCACCTTCGCCTTCGTCAACTTCAGCGTCATCGCCCACTACGTCAGGGAACGCCGCGCGGGCCGGGCGCCGGGGGTGGTGCCGTACGTCCTGGTCCCGGCGATCGGGGCGGGGGTCAACCTGTGGTTGCTCAGCCGCCTCGACGCGCACGCCCTCACCCTCGGCCTGATCTGGCTCGGCCTGGGCCTGATCTATCTCACCTGCCTCACCCGCGTGTTCCGGCGGCCGCCGCCCGACCTGGAGTTCGCCGAGGAGGCGCCCGTCATCGCGGGCACCGCCAACGACCCGCGCCTGTTCTGACAGCCCTGCGGCCCCGCGGCGCGGCCCCGGCCCCGGGTCAGCCGGTCGTGCCGAGCACGCCGTTCGGGTCGAGCACGAACTTGGACGCGGCGCCCCGGTCGAAGTCCGCGTACCCCTGGGGCGCCCGCTCCAGCGGGATCGTCACGGCGTTGACCGCCTTGGCGATCTGCACCCTGTCGTTCAGGATCGCCTGCATCAGGTAGCGGTTGTAGCGCATCACGGGGCACTGGCCCGTGCCGAAGGCCAGCGACTTGGCCCAGCCGAGGCCGAGCCTGATGGACAGCGCCCCCCGCTGCGCCGCCTCGTCGCGGGCGCCCGGGTCGCCGGTCACGTACAGGCCGGGGATGCCGAGCGCGCCGCCCGCGCGGGTGACCTCCATGAGCGAGTTGAGCACGGTGGCGGGCTGCTCCCTGGTGGAGTCGCCGCCGTGGCCGCGGGCCTCGAAGCCCACGGCGTCGACGCCGCAGTCGACCTCGGGCTCGCCGAGGATCTGCTCGATCTGGTCCCTCGGCTCGCCCCGCGACACGTCGACGGTCTCGCAGCCGAAGCCGCGGGCCTGCTCCAGGCGCTCCCTGTTCAGGTCGCCGACGATGACCACGGCCGCCCCGAGGAGGAACGCCGAGACGCCCGCGGCGAGCCCGACCGGTCCCGCGCCGGCGATGTAGACGGTCGATCCGGGCCTCACCCCGGCGGTGACGCAGCCGTGGAAGCCGGTCGGGAAGATGTCGGTGAGCATGGCCAGGTCGAGGATCTTCTCCATCGCCTGGTCCCTGTCGGGGAACTTCAGCAGGTTCCAGTCGGCGTAGGGCACCAGGACGTACTGCGCCTGCCCGCCGACCCAGCCGCCCATGTCGACGTAGCCGTACGCCCCGCCCGGCCGCTCGGGGTTGACGTTCTCGCAGATCCCGGTCTTGCCCTCCTTGCAGTTGCGGCAGCGGCCGCAGGCGATGTTGAAGGGTACCGAGACGAGGTCGCCCACCTTCGTGAACTCCACGTCCGAGCCGATCTCGACGACCTCGCCGGTGATCTCGTGGCCCAGGACGAGCCCGAGGGGCGCGGTGGTGCGGCCACGGACCATGTGCTGGTCACTGCCGCAAATGTTGGTCGCGATGGTCTTGACGATCGCACCGTGCGCCACCTTGCGGCCCACGTTGGCCGGGGGCACCCCCGGCCCCTCCTTGAGCTCGAACCCGGGATAGTCGGTCTCCTGGACCTCCACCTTGCCCGGCCCCTGGTACGTGACGACCTTGTTGCTCGGCATGACGTCCTCCTGTCTCCTCGTGGTGCCCTTCCGCGCGACGCCGGCGGAGCGGGCGGTCATCGTTCGCGAGGGGACGTGAGGGAGACTGTGGCCACCGAGTCCGAACAAGGATGATTTCTCACCTTTTTTCACCATATACCTGCTGGTCGCGGCGGTATCGGGGAGCCGCGCCTCTCCGGGACGCCCCCGGCGAACCGGATGATCAGCGTGGCATCGGGGACCGCCGTCCGGCACGGGCCGGGCAGTAGCGGTGGACCTCGTCGGCCCGCTCGGTGAGCCCCCTGCGGTCGAGGTGTTCCAGGAGCGGCACCGCGACCCTGCGGCTGGTGCCGAGGGCCTGCCTGGCCTGGCTGACCGTGAACGGCTGCGGCAACCGGGCGAGCAGCCGTCCCGCCAGGACGTCCGTACCGGGCAGCAGCACGATCCCCTCGGCCACCCGCAGCAGCGCCCCCGCCCGTACGGCCGCCGCCAGCTCGCGGGGCCCCAGCCCCAGCTCGGCCAGCCGGCCCGCCTCCGGCGCCAGGAAGGGGCGCGCGGACAGCTCGGCGCCGAGCCGCTCGACGGCCCGGACGACCGGCGCGGGCAGCGCCGCGTGGCCGGCGGGGCCGCTCACAATCCGCCCGGCGCCGAGGGCGAGCGGCGGGCGGACGAGCGCCTCGACCAGCCGCCGCTCGGGCAGGGCGAGCTCGTGACGGGCCGCCTCCACCGGCATGCCCGGCTCCAGCGGATGCGCCGAGGCGTGGCGCCGCACCACCTCGGGAAGACGCTGAGCCAGCCTCGACCAGTGCGCCGGATCGGCGTGCCAGTCGCCGCACACCGGCCTTCCCGGGGCACACCCCATGGCCGCCAGGTCTCCGGTGCGCAGCAGGAGGTGGGTCCGCAGCAGGGACGCGGCGTCCGGTGGAGCCTCCGCCAGCTCGGCCGCCCGCTCCCGTGCCGCGCCCCGGCGGCGCAGCCCCGGCGGGCGCGGGTCGAGCACGCTCGCCCGCGCGAGGACCCGCACCTCGCCCCGGCCGCGCCCGGGATCGCGCAGCAGCAGCACGTCGCCCGCGTGCAGGGGGAGCCGTCCGGCCAGGCGCAGCCGGGCGATCCGCCCGCCGAGCGGCCGTACGGCGCACACCACCGCCGCGGAGCCGATGTGCGCGGTCAGCCGTCCCGGCAGGTCACCGGCGTCCCAGCCCCCGGCGGGCGGTGGAAGGCCCCGCTCCCGGGATCCCCCCGCCCGGGCACGCCCGCCCTCCCGCCACGGGCCCCCGCCCACGGAGCCGTCCGCCCCGGGGCCACCAGGCCGCCACGGATCCCCGCCCACGGATCCGGCCGGGCTCAGGCGCACGTCGACCAGGTCGGTGTACGTCCACCCGCCCGGGGTGACCAGGGCCAGGCCACGCCCGGCGGCGCCCTGGCCGCGCAGGTTGAGCGCGACCCTGGCCACGCCGGTCACCGAGGTCACCGGCTCCTTCAGGCACTCCATCGCCCGCACCCGCGCGGGCACGCCGTCGAGGTCCAGCTCGTCCCCGGCGCTGACCGTGCCCGCGGGCAGGGTCCCGGTCACCACCGTCCCGCTGCCGCGTACGGTGAACGCCCGGTCGATCCACAGCCGTACCGGCGCCCCGGGATCGGGTACGGGCAGCCCGGCCGCCAGCCGGTCCAGTGCCCGCCGCAGCTCGTCGAGGCCCTGCCCGGTGCGCCCGCTCACCGCCAGCGCCTCGGCCCCGCCCAGGCCGCCCGCCGCCAGGCGGGCCCGTGCCCGCTCGACGGCCGGGGCGGGGTCGGCGAGATCGGCGCGGGTCACCACCAGCAGGCCGTGCCGCACCCCGAGGGCCTCCAGCGCCACCAGGTGCTCCTCCGACTGCGGCATCCACCCCCCGTCGGCCGCCACCACGAACATGACGGCGGGCGCGGGACCGACCCCGGCCAGCATGGTGGCGAGAAAGCGCTCGTGACCGGGTACGTCGACGAAGGCCAGCCGCTCCCCCGACGGCAGCTCCGTCCAGGCGTGGCCGAGCTCGATCGTCAGCCCCCGGCGCCGCTCCTCGGCCAGCCGGTCGGGCTCCATCCCGGTGAGCTCCCGCACCAGGGTGGACTTGCCGTGATCGACGTGGCCCGCCGTGGCCACGACGTGCATCAGCCGCCCGCCCACGCCGCACGCGCCGACCGGCCGTCCCGGCGGTCACACACGCCGGTCACCCACCCCGAGAACGGCTCCCAGCACGTCGCCGTCCCGGCCGGCGGGCACGGCGCGCAGGTCGAGCAGGAGACGGCCGCCCTCCACCCGGCCGACGACCGCGGGCTCCCCGGTCCGCAGCGGCACGGCGAACCTCTCGGGCAGGCTGATCGCGGCGCTCGGCAGCCTCACGCCCGGCGCCCCGCCGCCGCCCACCGCCGCCTCGCTCGGTACGGCCCTCGCGTCGACCCCGGCCCCGGCCAGCCGGTCGGCGAGCGCGGCGGCGCGCTCGCCCAGCAGCGCGGCGTCGGCGTGCAGGGCCTGGTGGACGGGGGTGGCGGGGCCGCGCAGGGTGGCCTCCAGCGCGGCCAGCGCCAGCTTGTCCACCCGGAGCGCGCGGGCCAGCGGGTGTCTCCTGCACCGCTCGACCAGGTCGCGGCGGCCCAGCAGCAGCCCGGCCTGCGGACCGCCGAGCAGCTTGTCGCCGCTGGCGGTGACCAGGTCCGCCCCGGCCTCCAGGGCGCTCGCCGCGTCGGGCTCGCCGGGCAGCAGCGGCTCCCGCGCGAGCAGGCCGGAGCCGATGTCGGCCACGACGGGCACGCCGAGCCCGGCCAGCTCGGCGGCCCCGACCGAACCGGCGAAGCCCTCGATGCGGAAGTTGGACGGGTGCACCTTGAGGACGAACCCCGTCTCCGGCCCCACGGCCGCCCGGTAGTCGGCGTAGGAGGTGCGGTTGGTGGTGCCCACCTCGCGCAGCCGGGCGCCGGTGGAGACGAGCAGGTCGGGGATCCGGAACCCGTCGCCGATCTCCACCAGCTCGCCGCGGCTGATCACGATCTCCCGCCCGGCGGCGAGCACGGTGGCCACGAGCACGAGCGCGGCGGCGTTGTTGTTGACCACGTGCACGTCTCCCGCGGCGGGCACGGCCCGGGCGAGCGCGTCCATCGCGCCCCGTCCCCGGCGGGCGCGGGCTCCGGTGGCCAGGTCGAACTCCACGTCGGTGTGGCCCGCCGCGGCGGCCGTGGCCCGCACCGCCGCGTCCGACAGGGGCGCGCGGCCCAGGTTGGTGTGGACCAGCACCCCGGTCATGTTGATCACCGGCCGCAGGCTCGCCGGGTACGGCGGGAGCTCCGCCACGGCCGCGTCCGCGACCTCCCCGGGATCGAGCCCGCCCTGGCGCGCGCGCCGCTGTGCCCGTACCACGGCGTCCTTGACGATGGCCCGCCCGAGCCGCCCGGCCGCCGCGACCAGCCGCGGGTCGGCGAGGACGGCGTCGGTGCGCGGCACGAGCCTGCGTGGATCCACTCTTCGAACATAAGCGGAGGCGGGCGGGAATCGAACCCGCCAGGCCGGGGACCTGGGCTTCAACGACTTCGAACGCGCCACCGCCACGACGGACACCCCGTCCGCCGAGACGCCGCGCGACGCCGGTCCGGTGCGGTGGTGTCTCGCCGGCCCGATGCTCGCCGACCGCCGCGACCGGTACGGCACGGGCGTCACGTGGGCGAACGGATCCCCGCAGGGGCGACCGGCCGCCGGTGCCCGCCGCCGGAAACCATCACCCGACCCGGTGATGGTTTCCGGTCTCAGCGCCGGCCGGTCCCTGTTTGGCACGTCATCGGTTCCGGGCCACGACCGATCACGTCGGATGCCGGAGCGGTCGTGGCGGCGGCTGATTCACGACCGGGCGGCACGTGCGAAAGGCGAGGCTAGTAGCAGCTCTGCTTCACGTTGATGGTGACGGGGTAGGACTGGGTCTCCGTACCGTCCGAGGCCGTCACCAGCGTGGTGTACACCCCGACCGGGAGCGGCGGGATCGATATATGGACGAAGCCGTTCACTGTCGTCGAGCCGTCGTCGGGGTCGGGGTAGTTGGATCCGGGGGCGATCGGTGTGCCGCCCATGCTGGTCGCACCGGGGGGCAGGTTCTGCAACGCGATCTGGACGGTCGTCGACCAGGTTCCGACGACCGCGGCGATGAAGTACGTGCCGGGGTGGCCGCCGCTCGACGTCACGCAGATCTGCTGTCGGAAGTCGCGCAGTTCCCACGTCGCCGCCGAGGCCGGTGTGGTGCCGGCCAGCGCGAGCGCCAGCCCGGCCGTCGCGCCGAGTGCCAGCCTGGCGGCACGGTGGATCGTTTTCACGGCTGCCTCCTTGGTACTTGTACTCCGGACGCTTACTTACACCGTCAATTATTGACATTTAAAGGATCTATCGCAAGTTTCTGTTTGATTTAGAAACTTTCGTCCTTTGGCAGCGCATCCTCGTCGAAGCGGAAAAGGAACAGTGGCCGTCGGACGCCGGCTGATCGTCGGCTATGGCGCATTCGAGTGTCAGGGCGCCGACACCGTCGGCCACGACAACCGGTGCATCCGGCAGGGGCTCACCGACGGGCTTTCCCCTGTTCAGGTTCCCGATACGCGTCTCGCCTTCGGTATTCGCCGGTTGACGACGACAGACGTACCGTCGTCGCGCTTGCCGGTGACCACCCCAGAGACGTGGTGGGGGCTTCCGTCAAGGGCTTTCCGACGGATTCACCCGCGCACGGGTTCCATGCACGAACGGCTTCCGGCGTTCCGCCCGCGGTGCCGGCGATTTCCCGTACGGCGGAGGCGGACGGGAATCGAACCCGCCAGGCCGAGGATCTCGGCCTCGACGATTTTGAAGACCGCGGGGGCCACCAGGCGCCCATACACCTCCGAGGGGAAACATACTCGCGAGCGGGTACGTGCACCGGAGCGGCATGCCGGACGGCGGCGTGCGGATCCACCAGGGGAGACACGGTATGACAGACACCACCGCGGAGCGGGACCTCACTCTCCCGGAGCGGGGCGCGGTGCGGCTGACCCGGTACGCGCACGGGGGCGGCTGCGCCTGCAAGATCCCGCCCGGCGAGCTGGAGGCCGTCGTCGCGGGGCTGCTGGAGGAGGCGGACGGGCCGCCCCCGCGCTTCAACGGCGAGCTGATCATCGGGTTGGACGACGGCGACGACGCCGCCGTGGTCCGCGTCGAGGGCGGCCGGGCGATCGTGGCCACCGCCGACTTCTTCACCCCCGTGGTGGACGACCCCTACGACTGGGGGCGGATCGCGGCGGCCAACGCCCTGTCGGACGTGTACGCGGTGGGCGGCGAGCCGCTGGTGGCGGTCAACCTGCTCGGCTGGCCCCGGGACGTACTGCCGATGGAGCTGGCCGGACAGGTGCTGCGCGGCGGCCTGGAGGTGGCGCGGGCGGCGGGCTGCCACGTCGCGGGCGGCCACAGCGTCGACGATCCCGAGCCCAAGTACGGGATGGCCGTCACCGGGCTCGCCGATCCCGAACGGCTGCTGCGCATCGACGGCGGCCGGGCGGGCCTGCCGATCTCCCTGACCAAGCCCCTCGGCGTCGGCGTGCTCAACACCCGGCACAAGGCGACCGGCGAGGTCTTCCCGCAGGCGGTGGCCGCGATGACCACGCTGAACCGCGACGCCTCCCGGGCGGCGCTGGCCGCGGGCGCCGGATGCGCCACGGACGTGACCGGGTTCGGCCTGCTCGGCCACCTCTACAAGCTGGCCAGGGCGAGCGGCGTCACGGCGGTGGTCGACGTGGCGGCCGTGCCGTACCTGGCCGGGGCCCGCGAGGCCGTGCGGGACGGCTACGTCAGCGGCGGCACCCGCCGCAACCTGGCGTGGGTGGCGCCGCACCTGGACCCGGGCCGCCTCGGCGAGGAGGACCTGCTGCTGCTCGCCGACGCCCAGACCTCCGGCGGACTGCTCGTGGCGGGCGAGGTCCCCGGCGCACCGGTCGTCGGCGAGCTCGTCCCCCGCGAGGGTCGGGCCCTGCGGCTGCGCTGACCGGCCCGGACCCGGATCGGTCCCGGGCCTGCCCCAGGCGGGCCCGATCCAGACCGGACCGGGCCCGGGGCGGGTGACGCTCGGCCGCTACGCGACGAACCGGTGGCTCGGCTCGCCGCGCAACCGCCCCTCCGGCAGCTTCCGGCCGCACAGGACCAGGATGAGATCCTGCGCGGCCCCGTACACCGGCGTCCCCTCCCCGATGGACCAGTCGACATCATCGGCGCGCAGCTCGATCCCCCGGATGTCGACCCCGAAGAACTTGAGGCTCTTCGCCGCCTCGAAGCCCCCCAGCACGATGCGCAGCCGATCCTCGGGGACGTGCCGGTCCAGGCCCAGGGGCAGGGTGAAGTCCAGGCCGTGGATCACCTCGTGGGTCAGCGCGCCCTCGAATCCGCCGCCCGGCGGCTTCCACGCGAAGTCCGCGTTGTCCCTGAGCAGCGCGGTGAGCTCGCCGGACGACAGGGCGGCCGCGTCGCGCCGGGCGCACCGGTCGGCCATCCTGGCGAAGTTGCCCCGTGACCTGAGCATCTCGATCACTAAGCGTGCGGTCGAGTAGTGGAACGGCATCGTCATGTGGGCCACGACCTCCCGTACCCGCCACCCGGCGCACAGGGTCGGCTCGTCCCACCTGCGCTCCGGCAGGCCGGCGAGCACGTCCGCCAGGTCGCGGCGTTCGGCGGCGATGGCCTTCCTGACCTCGCTCTCCGTGGTCCCCGTCATCGCCGCTCCCCCGGTCGTGTGCCCCCGGCCGCGTCGCACGACGTCGCCGCATCCATTGGTAGGTCCATCGGTGTCCTCTTCTCCAGATTCCCGGGAATTCCAGGAAGGTACTCGCCCTACCGACGAACGAGCCCGGCGCCGACGGACACCCCGGGGCTACGAACCGGTGACCTCGGCGAGCCGGCGGCCGAGGTAGCGGCGTTCGGTGTCGGTCGCCGCCAGCTCCAGCGCCTCGCGGTAGGCGTCCGCGGCCTCCGCGGCACGGCCCAGGCGGCGCAGCAGGTCGGCCCGGGTCGCCGGCAGCAGGTGGTATCCGGCCAGCGCCCCCGACTCCCCCAGCGCCTCCACCAGCTCCAGCCCCGCGGCCGGTCCCGCGGCCATCCCCACCGCCACCGCCCGGTTCAGCTCCACCACCGCGGACGGCGTGAACCGCGCGAGCTGCCCGTACAGCGCGGCGATCTGGGCCCAGTCGGTGCCGGCCGCCTCGGTCGCGGTGGCGTGGCAGGCGGCGATGGCGGCCTGCACCTGGTACGGGCCCGGGCGGCCGCGCCGCAGGGCGCGGCCGAGCAGCTCCTCGCCCTCGGTGATCGCGGCGGTGTCCCACAGGGTGCGGTCCTGCTCCTCCAGGGTGACCAGGTCACCGGCCGCGTCGAGCCGGGTGGCGCC
This sequence comes from Streptosporangium sp. G12, assembly GCF_052983175.1. Taxonomy (NCBI): domain Bacteria; kingdom Bacillati; phylum Actinomycetota; class Actinomycetes; order Streptosporangiales; family Streptosporangiaceae; genus Streptosporangium; species Streptosporangium sp. G12. The sequence goes on from NZ_JBRIQO010000035.1 coordinate 60,550, forward strand.
GCGGGCGTCGTGCAGCAGCATCAGCGCCAGCAGCCCCACCGCCTCGGGTTCGTCGGGCATCAGCCCCGTCAGCACACGGGCCAGCCGGATCGCCTCGGCGCTGAGGTCGCGCCGCAGCAGGTCGGTGCCCGCCGTGGCCGAGTACCCCTCGCTGAACAGCAGGTACAGCACGGCCAGCACGGCGGGCACGCGCTCGGGCAGCAGGTGCGCGGGCGGCACCCGGTACGGGATCCCGGCGTGCCGGATCTTCTGCTTGGCCCGGAGCAGGCGCTTGGACATCGTCTGCTCACCGACCAGGAACGCCCTGGCGATCTCCGCGGTGGTCAGCCCGGCCAGGGTGCGCAGGGTGAGCGCGACCCGGGCCTCCAGGGCCAGCGCCGGGTGGCAGCAGGTGAAGATCAGCCGCAGCCGGTCGTCCGGCACGCCGTCGTCCTCCCACACCGGTTCGGGTTCGTACGACATGGCGGCCACCTCTCGCAGTTTGGCGGCGCCGACCGCCTCGCGGCGCAACCTGTCGACGGCCCGGTTGCGCGCGACCGTGGTGAGCCACGCGCCGGGCCTGCGCGGAACCCCGTCCTCGGGCCAGCGCCGCAGGGCCAGCGCGAAGGCGTCCTGCGCGCACTCCTCGGCGAGGTCCCAGTCGCCGGTGACCCGGATCAGGGTCGCCACGACCTGCCCCCACTCGTCCCGGAACGCCTGGGCGACCGCCGCCTCGACCTCCGTCGTCACACCGGCCCCCCTCACACCGGCCCCCGTCACTCCGCGGCCGGTCACGACGGCAGGAGCGGCCGGATCTCGATCGAGCCGTAGCCGGAGGCCGGGTGCTTCGAGGCGATCTCGATGGCCTCGTCGAGATCGGCGCACTCGATCATGCAGAACCCGCCCATCTGCTCCCTGGTCTCGGCGAACGGGCCGTCGGAGAGCAGGACCGCGTCGTCGCGCACCCGCACGGTCGTGGCGTCGGCCGGTGGCCGCAGCCCGGCGCCGCCCCGCAGCACCCCGCGGCGTTCCATCTCCTCCGACCATCCGCCGCAGCCGTCCATGGCGTGGGCCGCCGCGGACTCGTCACCGCAGATCAACAGCATGTACTTCACGCGTCCTCCTTCTCGGGGCCCTTCGCGGGCCGCCCCCATGGTGCCTCTCCACCGACCCGACGAACGGGAACACCGGGAAAAGACGCCGTCGCTCAGGATTTCCCGCCCGCCTGGACCCGGGCGGTCCTGCCCGCCTCCAGGCGTTCCCGCTGGGGCACCACCGTGTACTTGGGGTCGGCGGCCGAGGCCTTGCCCGCGGCCAGGACACCGAAGCGGGTGCAGACGGCACCGGCGGTGAGGGCGAGGCCGGACAGCGCGGTGAGGGCGCCGAGGGCACGGCCGCGCCCGGCGACCGTGGCGAGCAGGGCGCCGCCCACCGTGAGAGCGCGGGCCGCCCGCATCAGGCGGCCTGATCTGCCCAGCCGGTACGGCTCGCCGACCAGGCCGAGCCGGTGCTCCATCACCGCGCCCGCGACCGTCTCGACGGCGGCGCCCAGCACCGCGGTGACGCGGGCCGGGCCCGCCTCACGGCGCGGGGTGGTCAGCATGCCCGCGGCGCCCGCCCCGGCCAGCGCGCTCCCGGCGAACAGGAAAGGCAGCTCGCGGTGGGCCTCGTGCCAGGCGGGCACCGCGGTGTCGGCGACGAGCACGGCGGTGTACGTCGACATCAGCGGCCCGGTCACCACCGCCGCCAGGGCGGCCGCGTCGCCGAGGACGGCCAGGGCACGGGCGCCCCTCACCGGAGGGACGGGGATCCGCGGGGCGGACCGAACGGGGACCCGCAGGCCGGACCAGCCGGAAATCCGCAAGACGGACCGGTAGGGAATCCGCAGGCCGCCCCGATCGGGAATCTCCGCGACAGACCGGCCGGGAACCCGCGAGACGGACCGGCCGGTGACGAGCGCGGAGGCGGCCGCGAGGACCGTCAGGCCGCTGTGGGCGGCCAGGAGCCAGGAGCCGACGCTCATCGGCGAGGTGGGCTTGAACACGCGCAGCATGTTGAGGAACCGCTCCGGCCTGCCGAGCTCGGCGACCAGGAGACCGGCACCGGCCGCGGCACCGGCGGCCGCGGTCACCCTGGCGGTGAGCGCGAGCCGGTCATGCCCGGTGAGCGTCGCCACGGCGGAGATCACCGACGCGGCACCGGACGTTCCGCCCAGGTAGAGGTAGAGCGGCATGTGGGGTTCGTGCCAGATCGGGGCCTTGATGATCGGCTGCCCGTAGTAGGAGCGGAACTCGGCCTCGGGCACCATCGCCTCCTCGCCGCGCCTCACCGCGACCACCCCCGCCCCTGTCCCCGTCCTTGTTCCCGTCCCGGCCCATGGCCGTCCACGCGGCCCCCGGACGGGCGCGTCACCGGTGTCTCCCCGCCCCCGGCGAGAAGACACCGGCCGGGAGGGATCCCGGACCCGCCCATCACCGGCCCTTTCCCGCGCCCAGGAAGGACACCGCCACCACTCCGGCCAAGGAGAGCGCCGCCCCGGCCGCCCAGCGCCACATGGCGGGCAGATCCCTGGTGGTGACCACCGGATCGGGCGGCAGGCCGTACACCTCGGGCTCGTCGAGCAGCAGGAAGAAGGCCCCGTCCCCGCCCACGCCGTCGTCAGGACTCGCCCCGTACAGGCGGGCCTGCGGCCTGCCCTCGCCGTGCAGCCGTTCCACCCGTTCCTCGGCGCGGGCCCGCAGCTCGTCCAGCGGCCCGAACTGGATGGAGTCGGTGGGACAGGCCTTGGCGCAGGCCGGCTCCAGCCCGCCGAGCTGGCGGTCGTAGCACATCGTGCACTTGAACGCCCGGCCGTCGCGCTCCCTGCGGTCGATCACTCCGTACGGGCAGGCGGGCACGCAGTAGCCGCAGCCGTTGCAGACGTCGGCCTGCACCACCACCGTGCCGAACTCGGTGCGGAACAGCGCCCCGGTCGGGCAGACGTCCAGGCAGGCGGCGTGCGTGCAGTGCTTGCACACGTCCGACGACATCAGCCATCCCTCGATGCCCTCCTGTGTGCCCTCCTGTGTGCCCTCCTGGCCGTTCCCGCCGCCCGGCTGCTCGATGAAGGCCACGTGGCGCCAGGTGTCGGCCCCCAGGCCGCCCGTGTTGTCGTAGGAGGTGGCGCGGAAGACGAACCCGTCGTCGGGGACGTCGTTCCACTCCTTGCAGGCGACCTCGCAGGCCTTGCACCCGATGCAGATGCTCGTGTCGGTGAAGAACCCCATCCGCTCAGCCATCGCGGTACTCCTCGATCAGGTCGAGCAGCGCCCCGCCCACAGGACGCCTGCCCGGCCGCAGGTCACAGGTCATGGCCTTGCTCTCCTGAATGTAGACGTTCGGATCGAGTACGAGGGGCATCAGGTCGTTGACGGCGTCGCCGGTCACCAGGCCGCCGCTGCCCCAGCCCCAGTGGTAGGGGAGGCCGATCTGGTGGACCGTCCTGCCCTGCAGGCGCAGCGGGCGGACGCGCCCGGTCACCAGGACGCGGGCCTCGATCGCGGAACGGGACGTCACGATCGTCGCCCAGCCCCCGTTGACCAGCCCCAGCTCGGCGGCGAGCGCCGTCGACACCTCGCAGAACAGCGCCGGCTGCAGCTCGGCGAGGTAGGCCAGCGGCCGGCTCATGCTCCCCGCGGTGTGGTGCTCGGTGAGCCGGTAGGTCGTGAGCACGTACGGGAAACGCGGCGAGCCCGGCGGGTTGTAGGGACTCTCGGGACGCCGGTAGGTCCGGCGCGCCGGGTTGGCCCGCTGCCCGTACAGCGTGTTGCGCACCGGCGACTCGTGCGGCTCGTAGTGGGCGGGCAGCGGCCCGTCCGCCAGGCCCGCCGGGGCGAACAGCCAGCCCTTGCCGTCGGGCTGCATGATGAACGGGTCGGTCCCGGCCAGCGCGGCCTCGGCCAGGGCGCCCTCCGGGGGCAGGTAGCCGGGCGGTTTGTCCCTCTCGAAGTCCGGCACGTCGAGACCGGTCCACTCCCCCCTCTCTCCCTTGTCGGGGTCCCACCACACGTAGGCCTTGCGCTCGCTCCACGGGCGGCCCTCGGGGTCGGCGGAGGCCCGGTTGTACAGAAGGCGCCGGTTCGCGGGCCAGGCCCAGCCCCATTCGGGCGCGACCCTGTCCTGCTCGCCGGCGGGCCTGCGCCGGGCCGCCTGGTTGACCTCGTCGGCGTGCACCCCGCAGTAGATCCAGCAGCCGCACCGGGTGGAGCCGTCGGGCTCGAGCTCGGTGTAGGCCGACAGGGCCCGCCCGTCGGGGCCGGTGCCGTTGATCTCGCGCAGCACCGCCCGCGCCGACGGCTCGGCGTGCTCGCCCTCCTCGGGGTAGTCCCAGGTCAGCTCGCGGACCGGCCGGTCGATCTCGTCGCCGGTCATCAGCCGCCTGATCCGCTTGCCCAGGTGGTAGTAGAACGACAGGTCGCTGCGGCAGTCGCCCGGCGGCTCGAGCGCCTTCTCCCGCCACTGCAGCAGCCGCTGCGTGTTGGTGAAGGTGCCGTCCTTCTCCACGTGGCTCGCGGCGGGCAGGAAGAACACCTCGGTGGCGATGTCCTCGGTGCGCGTCTCCCCGGTCTCCAGCTCGGGGCCGTCCTTCCAGAACGTGGCCGTCTCCACCAGGGTCAGGTCCCGCACCACCAGCCAGTCGAGGTTGGCCAGGCCCAGGCGCTGGGCCCGGCCGCCCGAGGAGCCGACCGCCGGGTTCTCCCCCACCACGAAGTAGCCCTTCACGGTGCCGTCGATCTGTCCCATCACGGTGGTGAAGTGGCCGTGGTCGCCGGTCAGGCGCGGCAGGTGGTCGAAGCGGAAGTCGTTCTCCTCGGTTGCGGCGTCGCCCCACCACGCCTTGAGCAGGCTCACCATGTAGCAGCGCTTCCTGCCCCAGAAGCCGGTGTCGGCCCCGGCCTTGGCCAGGTAGTCGTCGAGCCCCTCGTGCCGGTGGGCGTGCGGCATCGGCAGGTACCCCGGCAGCAGGTTGAACAGGGTGGGGATGTCGGTGGAGCCCTGGATGCTGGCGTGGCCGCGCAGCGCCATGATGCCGCCGCCGGGGCGGCCGATGTTGCCCAGCAGCAACTGCAGGATCGAGGCCGTGCGGATGTACTGCGCGCCCACGGTGTGCTGGGTCCAGCCGACCGCGTACGCCCAGGCGGTGGTGCGTTCCCTGCCCGAGTTCGCGGTGATCGCCTCGGCCAGCTCGGCGAAGCTCTCCCGCGAGATGCCGCACAGCTCCGCCACCGTCTCCGGGGTGTAGCGGGCGAAGTGCCGCCGCAGGATCTGGTAGACGCAGCGCGGGTGGCGCAGCGTCGGGTCCATGGGCGGCCTCGACGGCGCGGCGGCGCCGCCGGAGCCGTACTGCTCCGGGCCCGCCGCCTCGGCGTGCCGGGGTCCGCCCTCCAGGTGCTCACCGTGCTCGCCGCCGGCCGCCTCCTCCACCCTGCCCTCGCCGCCCTCGTACGCCCAGCTCGACGGGTCGTACGCGCGCGTCTCGGGGTCGAAGCCGGAGAACAGCCCGTCCAGGTCCTCGGTGTCCCTGAAGTCCTCGGAGATGATCGTCGAGGCGTTGGTGTAGGCCAGCACGTACTCGCGGAAGTCCAGCTCGTTGGCGAGCACGTGGTTGATCAGCGCGCCGAGCAGCACGATGTCGCTTCCCGCGCGGATCGGCAGGTGGCGGTCGGCGATCGCGCTGGTGCGGGTGAAGCGCGGGTCGATGTGGAACACCTTCGCCCCGCGCGCCCTCGCCTCGACCACCCACTGGAACCCCACCGGATGGCATTCGGCCATGTTGGAGCCCTGGATGACGATGCAGTCGGACTCGGCCAGATCCTGCTGGAAGTCCGTGGCACCGCCACGCCCGAAGCTGGTCCCCAGACCGGGGACGGTGGAGGAGTGTCAAATACGGGCCTGGTTCTCCACCTGGATCGCGCCGAGGGCGGTGTAGAGCTTCTTCATCAGGTAGTTCTCTTCGTTGTCCAGCGTCGCCCCGCCCAGGCTCGCGATGCCCATGGTGCGCCGGACCGTCCTGCCCTCGAACTCCTGCTGCCAGGTCTCCCTGCGGGTCCGCACCACCCGGTCGGCGATCATGTCCATCGCCGTCTCGAGGTCGAGCGGCTCCCAGTCGGTGCCGTGCGGCCGCCGGTAGAGGACGCGCGTCTGCCGGCCGGGATGGGTGACCAGCTGCTTGCTCGCCGAGCCCTTGGGACACAGGCGCCCGCGCGAGATGGGCGAGTCCGGGTCGCCCTCGATCTGGGTGACCCGGCCGTCCTTGACGTAGACCAGCTGGCCGCAGCCGACCGCGCAGTACGGGCAGATCGACCGCGCGACGCTGTCGGCCTCCTCGGTGCGGGGCCGCAGCGCGTCGGTGCGCGCCGAGCGCGCGGCGTCGCCCCTGGCGTCCTCTCCCATGAGCTGCCGGATCACCGGCCAGCGGGAGATCCCTCTCCCCCGTGTCACACCCGGGCCCTACCCCGCCCCGCCCGCCCTAATCACCTGGCGGGTTCGCAGAGCGCCATCTCACGGTCCGGCGCGGAGAAGGCCCGGTAGTTCCCCGAGTGGAAGATCAGCGGCTCGCCCTCCTCCCGCCGGAAGTGCTCGACCTCCCCGACGAAGATCAGATGGTCGCCCCCGTCGTAGGTGGCCACCGCGCGGCAGGCGAAGTGGGCGACGGTCCCGGCGAGCACCGGCACCCCGCCCGGGGCGAGACGGGTCTCCACCCCGGCGAACTTGTCGGGCAGCGGCGTGGCGAACCGCCGCGACAGGTGCTCCTGGCCGGCGGCCAGGACGTTGACCGCGAACCGCCCGGCCTCGGCGAAGGCCGGCGCGCTCGGAGCGCGCCGGGACAGGCACCACAGGACCAGCGGCGGGTCGAGCGAGACGGAGGTGAAGGAGTTGACGGTCACGCCCAGCCGGTCACCCCGCGAGGTGGCGGCGGTGACCACCGCCACCCCGGTGGCGAACTGCCCGAGGGCCTCGCGCAGGGATCTCATGACGTCCCCTCACTTCCCGGCCCGGGCCAGGTACTCGGCCGCGCCGGCCGGGTCCAGGAACCAGCCGGCGTAGTCGGACGGGTCGTCGAAGCCGTTGACGAAGCGGGAGGCCACCTCGGGCAGCCCGCCCGCGGCGCCGAGGATCTCCAGCACGTGCGGCGGCGGGGGCGCGAGGAGCGCGTTCGTCCAGGTGGTCACGTGCCGGGCGTCCAGCCAGTAGCGCTCGAAGACCCGCTCCATCCACGCCGCGTCGTACGGCCGCTCGCCGCGCTCGAGGATGGCGGACAGGTAGGAGGCCGCGCACTTGGCGGCGTTGTTGGAGCCCTGCCCGGTGATCGGGTCGTTGAGCACGACCACGTCCGCCACGCCCAGGACCTGGGCGCCCGACGGCAGCGTCGCCACCGGCCTGCGCACGACCGGGGTGAAGCGGCCGGACAGGACGCCGCCCTCGTCGGTGAGCTCGACGCCCGCGGCGCGCTCGGCCTCCCACGGCAGGAACGTCTCCAGGATCCGCCTGCTCATGGCCAGGTGCTCGGCCGGGGTGCCGGCATCGGCCCAGCAGTCCATCGGCCCGCCGGGGACACCCTCGAACACCATGATCTCGCAGGGGCCGGTGACGGTGAGGGCGGGGAACACGAAGTACTCGCCGACCCCGGGGATCACGTTGAAGCACACCGCGGAGTAGTCGGGCCGCGGCGCGAGGCCGTTGACGTAGGTGAGGGCGAGGGCCCGCTGCGGGGCGCGGTACGGCGAGCGCGGCGCGTCCCGCTCGAAGAGCGAGGCGATCGGCCCCTTGCCCGCCGCGACCAGGACCAGGTCGTACTGGGCGGCGTAGTCCTCCAGATCCTCCACGGTCGCGTCGTGGATGACGATCTTCCCGCCGAGCCGCTCCACCTCGGCCATCCAGGCGGGCATCTTCAACCGCTGGTCGACCGAGCGGGCGGGGGTGTCGAGCCGCGCGGCCCAGCGGATCGCCGGGTCACCGCCGGGCCCGGCCACCGCGAACTGGATCCCGTCGATCGGCGGGCAGCCGTCCGCCCACAGATCCAGGCCGAGGTCACGCTCGTGGCCGAGGGCGGTGCCGAACATGGCCTGGCTGGACATGACCCGGCCGCCCCGGATGTCCTCCGGGGTCCGGTTGGAGACGACGGTGACGTCGTAGCCGTTCCGCAGCAGGCCGAGGGCGAGGTGGAGGCCCGCCTGACCGGCGCCGACGACGAGGATTCTGCGCATGGTGACGTGTCCTTTCAAAGAGGATCCGAAGGCTTCGGGGAAGCCTTGAGGAGGCTTCGAGGAAGCGGGGGAACGATCGAGCGGCGCCTGGTGAAAAGGTACGACGGACGCCGCCGCCCGTGCCATCCGCTCAGCGCGGGTTCCATCCATCTGGCGCGGATCTCCCCGGGCCCCTTCCCGGAGTCGCCGCGAAGTCGCCCCGAAGTCGTCACGGATGCGCCACAAGCCCCGCCCGCGGAGTCGTCACGGGACGCCGCGAGGCCGAGGACGACGAAAACACTCAGGCGTTGGCATTCTTCGGCACCGACCAGGTCGACGAACGCGTTCGCGTGCGGGCAACCGGTCGCGGTAGGCCAGTGCCCGGCGCCGGTGAGCAGTCACCGTGTTCTTCGCCAAGGCGCACCGATCGAGGTGCGTGCCGAACGCGGCCAGCGCCACTTCCGCGGCGGTCGCCACCGATCCCGGCTCCAGGCCGGGCCGGATCGCTCCCACGTTGCCGGCTCCGGCGCCACCCCAATCAGCAATGCGGTTGTCGACCGGGCGACCATCCCAGTCGTCGACCAGGTTGCCGGCCTAGCCGTCGCCACCACCGTTGATCTTGTCGTTGGCGCTCGAGGTCGCCCTTCGGGCTCCCGCTGCTTCTTATCCGGGAAGTTTTTCCGGCGTTGGCCCTGCCCCATCCGGGGTTATCCGGGGAGTAGCGGCTCGCGGCAAGGCTCTCGCCCGCGTCCACATCCGGACATGCCGCGACCCGTACGAAATGAGCGCCGTCGAGCACGGTCCGAGAGCAGGCTTGCCCGGGCGGGCCGGAGACCTGACCATTTGAGCGGAACGTCACCGCACACTTCCCCTGTGTCGCATTGAGGTGTTTCAAGGAAGAAGCCGTCCGCATGGTGCTGGAGGGCGAGCGGACGGTCGCGTCGGTGGCGCGGGAGTTCGACATCAACGCCAGCACTCTGGGCAGCTGGGTGAACCGGCATCGGATCGTGAGCACCCACGACGAGCAGCGGCTGGTTCCCGGGCCGGAGCGGGCGCGGATCCGGGAGCTGGAGCGGGAGAACGCGGAGCTGCGTGAGAAGCTGACCACCGTCCTCAAATCGGCGCAGCCGTGGGTGGCGACCTTGGTGCGCACCATCTTCGACCAGCCCACCAGTGAAGCGGTGCGGGCTCAGCACACCTGGGTGATCGACGCGCTGGAGGCCAAGTATCCGGCCGCGTGCGAGCACTTGGACGCCGCCCGCGAAGAACTCCTGGCCTTCGCCGCCTTCCCCCGGGAGATCTGGCGGCAGATCTGGGGGTCCCCGTAGCAAACAGCGGAAATCCAACGGATATGAGTCTTACCTGCGGTTACTCGGGTTTTCGGGACGGTTGTTGATCTCCTCAACTACGGTTCGTCATGGTTCGTGTGTTCCGTGACGTACGGGGTGGTTGATGTCGACGCGGTTCCTGTCGGATGAGCAGTTGGAGCGTCTGCGGTCGTTCCCGGACATCGGACGCGAGGAGCTGAACAAGTACTTCACGTTGACGCCGCGCGAGCATGGGTTCCTGGACGCGCCAGGCCGGGGTCCGGAGGCTCGGCTGGGGCTGGCCGTTCAGCTGTGCACGCTGCCGTGGCTCGGTTACATCCCCGACGACCTCCTGGGGATCCCGCAGGCGGCGCTGCTGCGCTTGGCGGGCCAGATGGCGGTGTTCCCCGGGATGCTTGAGCAGTACGACCGGGTTGGAGTTGCCCCGGTTCGGTAGACACGTCAGGGCTTTCGAGTTTCTGGGGTGAGGTTTCGGGATGGTAACCGGGAAACCTCACCCCGCCCGGCCGAGAGTCGCAACACGTACGTGACCGGCCGCCCGGTGAATACGCCGCAGGCTGTCGCCATGGGGGAACATGCCGCACCGGATGCCGACCGTGTCAGAGGCACTGCTTTCAGCCCTGCTCGCTGTTCGAGCTGCCGCCGCAGCGCTCACGGGAGCCGGCTCGGGGCTGTGGCCCACCGCGGCCTCGTTCATCTCCTCGCCGACCCGGGCGTAACATCCACTGGTGTGGCAAGCGCACAACTCGCCCAGGCTTTCACGGCGGCTGCCAGGAGCGCCGCCCCCAGGGGTGATCGGCGGCCGTGCGGGCGCGGGCGGCGGTCCGGGGCGCGCGAGGAGAGGCTGATGAGGAGGGCGGCGATCGCGGCCAGCGCACCGGTGATCGACGCGACTTTGTCGCCGAGGTCGAGATGGTCGCTCGCGGGCACGCCTTCATACTGCCTGTCAGGATCACCTGACGTTCAGTTCGCAACCGCGCTGCGGCGGCTATCGCCGATGACCGCGCCGACCGGCAGGCGCTTCGGGGCGGATCAGTCCACGAGCTCGCTCGGTAGGCCGAATCGCGGCAGGTCCGCGGTGAGGAACGAAACCACCTCGGCGATCCTCGTGCCCCGTAGCGTGAGCACGTCCAGCCCGGCCGACGTGTATGCCGCCCGGCCGGCGTCCCACATGTACGTGCCAAAGGCCAGTTGCCCGTTCGCCCGCGTGGGAAGCATACGCCAGCGCCTGGTCAACGGCCCGTTCAGCAGGAACGCCCGGATCGCGGCACGGCCCTGGAACCATTCGGGCTGCGGCGGCATGGAGTACTTGGCGTCCTCGGTCAGCATGGACACGATGGCATCAACATCGCCGAGCTCCCACGCGCTCGCGTATCGCGCGGCAACCTTGCGGACCTCGCCCTCATCCACCGACCTGCCCGGCTCCGGAAGGCGGTCACCGACGACGGCGCGGGCCCGCTGCAGTCCGCTGTTAACCGACGTGACCGTGGTGTCCAGCAGGTCCGCGGTCTCGGCCGCGGAGAATTGCAGAACCTCCCGGAGCACCAGGACCGCACGCTGGCGGGGCATCAAGTGCTGCAGCGCGGCGACGAAGGCCAGCTCAACGCCCTCCCGCGCCACGGACCGGGCCTCGGGACTTTGCGTGGCCGCGCCGGGGTAAGGTTCGAGCCAGACCGTCTCGGCCATCGGTGCGGTGCCCGGGGTGAGGTCGGTCGGCAGCTCTCGGCGGTGGCGCTGTTCGAGCAGCGTCAGGCACCTGTTCGTGCAGATCTTGTACAGCCACGGGCGCACCGGGCCGCGGTTGTCGAAGCGGGCCAGTCCGCGCCACGCGCGGATCAGGGCTTCCTGGAGCATGTCCTCAGCGTCGTGTACCGAGCCGAGCATGCGGTAGCAGTGGGCGCGCAACTCGGCCCGGTAGGGATCCACCAGATGTTCGAAGGCGATGGGGTCTCCCGCTCGCGCCGCCTCCAGCAGCGTTTCCTGAGTACTGCCTGCGCACATGTGTCTGTCCTCGTGATCTGCCAAGGGCCTGGCCCGCGGCAGCCGGCGATCGGCGGCCTGGGCCAGGCACAACGGGGCGGCGCTACGGCGGGCGGGGGGCGGCTGGTCGCCTCCGGGCACGCTGTGCTCACGAGGCGGCCGGGCCTTCCCTCACGATCGGGGTTACGGGCGCAGGTCGGTCTTCGCCTCGCCGGTGCGTGGGTCGAACGGGAAGGAGACGTGCTGATGGATCATCACCCACGTGCCGCCTCGCCGTTCGAACACCCGGGTCCCGCGTGACCAGGTTTCGAAGTCCTGGTTGTTGCGGATCCGGTTGAGCCCCCAGGCGACCGCGAGGTCCTCCCTGACCAGGACCTTCAGGTCGGGGACGTCCCAGCTCACTTCGGCGGACGCCTCAAGGCCGCGTGCGCAGACCTGGCGCACCGCCGTCACGCCCTCGTACTGTAGCGGCGCCTCATGCTCGTACGAGACGACGTCGCGGGCGATGGCGGCCATCATGTGGTCTAGGTCCTTGACCGCGCTGGCCTCGAACCACCGTTGGTGCACCAGCCGCACCTCTTGCTCGGCCGCTCCCACATCCGTGATCGGGAACGAGTGGTGTTCGTGGGTGACGACCCAGCGGCCGCCCTCCTTGCGCAGGCCGAGGGTCAGCCGCAGCCGGCGGTCCGGGTCGTCGTCGGGCATGCCGCAGCGCAGCAGGGCCTGGGCGAAGGCGACGTCGTCGCCGGCGGTGACGTCCAGCGACACGATCTCGAACAAGGCTCCTTGCGCCTGCCACCGGAGGAACGGCGGCCACGATTTCCGGTAAGCCTCGACACCGCGCACCCCCTCATGTGGCGGCGGCACGTCGAACATCACGATGTCCTCGCTATGGTCGGCGACGACCCTTTCCAGGTCGCCATCGTGGACCGCCTGGGCCCAGCGCTCGATCAAGGTTCGGATCTGCTCTTCATCGGTGGACATGGGCATCCCTTCGGGTTGGTACGTCCGTCAGCACTACAACCCACGACGATCTGGAAACTCATCGCCCCGCCAGCTGGTTCGCAACGACAGCTCGGTCCGCGCCGCGACCTGGCCGAGCCGCGCGCGGTGTTCGCCACCCTGCTCGGCTACGACGGCTGCCGCGCTGATGACGACCCCCTGGTTCCACCACGGGGGCGGCCGGAATACGCCAGAAACACACCGCGCTCCCATTCCCTTACCGCTGTGCGATCGTCCACGGATGATCTCGCGCGTCTGCACGGTGGCGCGGTCGTCCGTGGACGCTTCCCGCGGACGAGGACGAGGGCTGTCCAGCCCTTCGCGGGGGAGCTGCGGCGACGCAAGACTGGTGCAACCAGGTACATGCGTTGGCGTTATGCCTGCTCAGTGCCTCGTCAGTGAAGGGCGCCGACCTACAGAAGGCACGTTCTGTTCTGTGCACTCAGCCCGGCTGAGCTGGGCGAACGTGCTCGTTTGGGCCTGGTGACACGATTCTTACCGACCCCTGTCGCCGCGTCGTCTTCCGGGGCACCTCGTCGGAATCGACTTCGGGCACCGGCACATCTCGGCGGCGCTCGCCTCGACCGCGCAGGAGATCGTCGCCGAGAGGACGGTGCTTCTCGACGTGGACGCCTCGGCGAGCAAGGCCCTCGACCGGGCGGCGGTCCTGGTCATCGAGATGCTGGACCGGGCGGGGGTCCCGGCCGGTTCGGTGCGGCGGACCGTGGCGGGCATCCCGGGACCGATCAACCAGGCGACCGGCACGATCTAGTCGGCCACCATCCTCGCCGGCTGGGCCGGGGTCCGGCCCAGCCGGGAGCTGGTCGCCCGGCTCGGCGGGGAGGTGGTGATCTCGGGTTACCGTCCTCGTGGACACCTCCTAGACTCCACCCAGCCCCCGATGGCAGGCCCCAAAGCGACCGGACCAAGGCCGAACTGCTCTACCAGCTCGCCAAGTACGCCTAGGGGCATGACGAGCATCGGAACGAAAAGTCCCGGTAGCAGAGCTGAGTTGAGCGGCTTACCGTGACTTTCCGCTCCGATGCGCCTCATAAGAGCGTTTTCGCAGGTCAGGATTCGCCGGTGGGCCGGTGGCGTTGTGATGTGCGGCTTGGACGGAGTGGATCCACGCGGCACGCGGCGACCTCACCGACCCTGGACTATGGGGTCTGGTAGGAACGGAACGGTGAGCCCGGGTTGGTGTTTCGAGGGCCTGGTGAAACTCTTCCTTGACGTGGTCGATCGCCTCGCCCACGCCTGCGGGCTTGCGGACGAGCTGGCAGAACTCCGCCCGCTTGCCCTCCCACTGCTCCGGCGTGAACAGGTACGTCCCGGGATCGGCGTACCGGCGCGAGCCCGGGACGAACACATCCCCTGACCGCAAGCCGTCGCGCAGGGCGAGAACCACGCACAGCTCCCAGTAGTGCCGAAACGCCGTGTCGTCTCCCGCCTTGCGGGCCTTGGCGAGGTAGTCGGCGTACCTGGCCGGCACGAACGACGTCGGCGCCCCGGCCGGGACCTTCCGGCCGCCGGTCCGGTTCAACTCCTTCAACATCCTCAACGCGGTCATCAGGTCCTGGGCGCCAGGCCCGCCGTGGAAGTCGACCGTGGACAGCACCTTCGGGGTGAAGCGGCGCAGGTAGGTGTAGGAGGCCTCCAGCGCGGCAAGGCGGCCGTGGTCGCGAGGGAGCGGCTTCCAGTTGATCGCCGAGACCTCGCGGAGCTTATCCATCCCGATCCGCTCCCGCAGGATCCCGCCGACCTGGTCGTCGTCGATGCCCGGGTCGACCAAGACCGGCAGGATCACACCCATCAGCAACTGGCGGGCCTCGCCCTTCTTGGCCCGCTCGGCGAGTGCCTCGTCCGTCTTGGCCTTCGCGTGGGACTCCCGGGCCGATACCGCCTGGTCGAACAACGCGATGACCTCGTCCAGCTGGTCGACCGCAGACTGGGCCACCAGGGCTAGCAAGATCGGATAGCGGCGCTCCTCCCGCCGTTTCAGGCCCTGTACCGTGGAACGGCGAGCCACCGTGGCCAGGAATCGGCGCCGCTCCCGGGGCAGCATCGACAAATCGAGCTGGTGGGCGTCCATCGCCCGCAGGTACATCAGCTTGTCGATCGACACCCCGATCGCCGGGGCGGACGCCTCCGCCGCCGGCGTCGTCAGCCATCGCAGCCTGGACGTCCCGATCTCCAGGTCCTCCACGAGCAGCCGGTCTAGGTCCGACCGCATCGGCCTGGTGAGCAGATGCCCGACCTTCTGGGTGGTCAGCTTTGCCGCCGCGTTCCGGGCGGCGGTCACCAACTCCATCAGCGTGACCGCACCAGGCCGCACCACCTGGGCAGCCTGCAGGTGCTCCACCGCCTGCTGGAACAACAGACTCGGGGTGTCGTGCTCCATTGCCCGGTCCAGGAGGAACTGCTCCAGTTCCTCCCACTGGATACTGCCCGGCTTGGGGTTCTTCCACGTCAGGTACTTCATCACCAGCTTCAGGTGATCGCTACGGGTCTGAGGCCGCTTCCGCGTCGACCGGTCGTATGCCTCCAGCATCCCGGGGAACACCGCCATCTGGCCCGCCAACCGCAGCAACGCCACCTGCGGAATCTCCAGGAGGTCATCGGGGATATAGCCGAGCCAGGGCAACGTACAGAGCTGAACGGCCAGCCCCAATCTGGCCTCTGGACCGCGGCCCGGTCCGTCCAGGAACCCGTGCTCACGCGGCGTCAACGTGAAGTACTTGTTCAGCTCCTCACGCCCAATGTCAGGGAACGACCGTAGACGCTCCAACTGCTCATCAGACAGGAACCGCGTCGACATCAACCACCCCGGACGTCACAGAACACACGAACCACGACGAACCGTAGCCGAAGAGATCAACAACCGTCCTAAAAACCTCAGTAACCGCAGTTCAGAGCTATATCCGTTGGATTTTCGCTGTTTGCTACGGGGACCCCATCTGGTCGAACAATCCTCAAGAGCGGTTGAACAAGGAGATCCGCCGCCGCAACGACGTGGCGGGGATCTTCCCCGACCGCGGCTCGATCGTCCGCCTCGTCGGTGCGGTTTTGGCCGAGCAGAGTGATGAGTGGACCGAGGCCCGCCGCTACATGGGACTGGACGTGCTGGCCAAGACCCGGATGCGCGTCATCGTCGACGACACACCGCAGCACAATCCCATTCCGCAGACACTTACCGCTTAACCTGCAGAAACAGGATCACGCGAAGATCAACTCATACACCACTTCGCTGGACGTGACCGCTCCTGGTTGTGACGGTGATGGTTGTGGTGATCAACCCGTCTACCAGGGGCTCTCTTGCTTCGTCAGGCGAACGCCAGGTTCTCGATCATACTGTGATCGGACAGCGGTCCTCGGCGGGATGAAAAAGGTTCAGTGTTCCAAATCACATCGAACCTTGGCCTGGCCGACGCGATCTTCCCCCCGCAACAGGTGATCCGCGCCGACTTTGAGGCATCCCAAAAGCCCCGGGTCCGGCTCGCCCTCCGTCGCCTTTTCGTCGCGTTTTCTTGGACGCCACTATGCCCTACGGGATATGAGCTGCGTTTTTAAAGAAGCGCAGAAGTGGGGCGCCCGGAGTGCACCAAGAGTCAGGACCCCTTTCTCTGCGTGATCTTTTCGGCTCACCCCCTTTGGCAACCGAGTGTCAACGTAAGGCTACAGGTTCGATATGTCACATTTTCAAACCCGAAATTTTCACCCTACTTATCCACACTTGCACATATTGCATCCGCAAAGGTTCTATGGTTAATTTTTGATCGTTTGCTTGATACGCGCTCCGAACCGTCGACCCCGTTGGTGGCGGGCTGGGGTAACGCGGGAGCAGTTGGCTCTCGCGCCGACTTGTTCGGAGGGTGACGGCGTATGCGCCGCAGTCTGTCGCAACCGCTTCCGATCGGCTATAGAGCCTGGCAGATGGTAGCGGTTATCGCTGCGGCGATGCCAGGTCTGCTGCTGCTTCAAGGGCACGTTCGACTACTGCTTCCTTCCGGTCACCCCATTGACGAGTTGTCCGGAAGCTCTTGGGCACCTCACAAACCAAGATCATCTCACCTCTAGCGAGACTACGTGATCGCTTCACGCGAATTGGAACATAACCCAACAAGATGCTTATTGACATCTAAATGGCCGATCATGCAATATTTGGAGCGCATGATCAAATCTCGAGGGAGAATGCAGCATTGGTGCAATGCCGGAATCCGTACGGGACATCGGCATCGCTTTCAGGCGACGCCGAATCTCTCATTCCGCAGACCCTAGGAGAAACCAAAATGACCGGAACTCCTAGCCACCGGTACGTGGGGAAGATGCCGTGCATCTGACGGTCGCGACAGACACGTGGTCTTTTCTGGCGCTGCCTGACAACGACGCGGCCAGGTCGGTGGCGGATCGGGTGGAGTCGGCCTTCAATGTGCTTGCGAATCACCCGTCGGGCCGCCCGTGGCTACTCGGATCCCTGCCTCCAGCCCAGGTCGTGGTGCATGACGCCGGCCCTCATCGGCTGGCGCTGGTCGGCTCGACCGCCGTCACCACCGCACAACTCGGCCGAGTGAGCGACGATCTCCGATCAGTGGGCGACATGACGGGAGTCTCCGCTCGGTTCGCTGGCAACTACTGCGTCGTCGGCTCGTTGGGAGGCCTGGTCTACGCCCAGGGCTCGGCCATAGGCACACGCCGCGTCTTCCACGCGCTGGTCGACGGCGTGCGGGTGGTCTCCGACCGGGCGGACGTGCTGGCCGAGCTTGGCGGGTTGCCGATAGACGAGATCGCGCTGGCGCTACGGCTGATGCTGTCACTGCCCCACCCGTTCGGGGAAACCCCGCTGTGGCAAGGACTGCGTCTAGTCGCGCCGGAGGACTACGTCACAGTGGACCGCGACGGCCGTGGTTGGACCACCGGCACGTGGTGGCGGCGCCCCGAGCCGATGTTGTCCCGGGCCGAGGGTGCGCGGCACCTGCGAGCGGCGATGGAGGCGGCGGTCCAGGCTCGCACCGAGTCGGGAGGCCTGGTCGCCTGCGACCTCTCTGGCGGAATGGACAGCACGCCGCTATGTTACTTCGCGGCGCGAGGCGCTGGTGGGGTCCTCGCCAGGACGACGTACTGGCCGGACCCTGGCGGGATGCAGGATCTCGAGTGGGCGCGCACGGCTCTGCCAAGCATGCCGGGGGTGCGAGAGCACGTCGTGGAGTCGAGCGATGACATGCCCGACTTCTTCGGCGGGCTCCTGGACATGCGCGATCGACTGGACGTACCCAGCCAGGCCGCGATGACAGGGCCACGGGTCACAGGCTATCTCTGGGACGATGCCGCCCGGGGAATCACCACCCATCTCAACGGGCTCGGGGGCGACCATCTGCTGCGCGGTATGGCGTCCTACGAGCACTCCCTGTTCCGCACTCGGCCACTGCTGGCTTGGCGCAGGGCGCGAGCGCTGCACTTATCCGAAGGCTTGCGGATCCGCGACACCCTACGCGAGTTGCTGACCAGCGGCTCATACCGTTCGTGGCTGCAGGGGATCATCACAACCGCGCTCGAGGGTACGCAGTCTCTCGAGCTGCCACGCATCAGTGACTGGTCGCCTGCGCTGGAGTTGCCGCCGTGGCTGTCCGTCCACGCCCGCGACGCGCTCATCGTGAAACTCCGCGACATCGCCAGCACGGCCGAGCCTCTCGGGCCCGACCGGGCTGCTCACATGGAGCTGTCCATGCTGAGGGACGCCGCTCCGGTGGTACGCGGTTTCCACCAGCTCGGCCATCGCGCCGGCGTCGCCCACGACGCTCCACTGTTCGATGACCAGGTCGCCGAGGCCGTCCTGACCGTACGACGCGAGGAACGGGTGTCCCCGCTGGAGTGGAAGCCGTTGATGAAGGCCGCTATGCGGGGTCTGCTGCCGGACGAGTTTCTGCGCCGTTCCTCGAAGGTCGGCGGAGCGGCGCAGGCGGTGCGTGGCTTCAGCGCCCACTACGAGGAGCTCCTCACGCTCTGCGAAAGTTCAGGCTTGCCAGCTCTAGGGTTGATCGACATGGCCAAGCTGGTCGAGACGACCCGGCCGGACCCGAAGGCCATGCCACCGGCACACTTCACACCAGCCCTCTTCACGGCGCTGTTCCTGCGCAACCAGACCCGCGACCAGGAAGCCTACGGAACCAAGACGGCCTGAGGGGAACAGCGATGGCAACCTTCTCCATCAGAGACGGGATGTCGCGAGTGCACACCGACTACGGCGACGTGCTTCTCGATGAAACCACCGGACGCTACTTCCACACGAATCCGAGCGCCTCCCTCGTGCTCGACACCTTCGAACGCGGGGGCGACACCGACGAAGCAGCCGAACGGCTCGCGGCAGAATTCAACATAGACCACAGCACGGCGCGTTCCGATGTCGAGATGCTGTTGGATCACTTGCGGAAGCTGGGAGTTCTGGAATGAGCTATGTGATTCCGGACGCCCCGACACGGATTTCCCTGCCCAACAGGCTTCTCATCGGGCTTGTCATTCCCGCCGCTAGGGTCCTCAGCCGCAAGCCACCGAAACGACTGCGCCGGTTGTTCGGCAGGCTGGTGGCGGGAGCCCGCCCGGCGAGCTATGCGGAGGCCAAACTAGCACGGGATCAGATCCTCACGGCAAGCCCACGCTGCCGAGGGCGCTCGGCGTGCCTTGTCCGCTCGATCTCGGTACTGCTGCTGTGCCGGTCACGCGGCACCTGGCCGACCTGGTGTGTCGGCGTGGTCGCCACTCCCCCATTCGCCGCACACGCCTGGGTCGAGGCCGACGGTCAGGTGGTCGACGAACCCGTGGACAACACGTACCTCCGAACGTTCTTCACCGTGCCCGCAGACGCGGCGCCACCGTCTCGGTCAAGCCGTGACGGAGCGGCGTCGGACCAGAAAACGACCATCGAGAAGAAAGGTGTCACAAGATGAACACGAAGTACGAGGCCCCGGCCGTCACTGAGCTGGGCGACTTCGCCGAAGCAACCGGATGGTTTTTTCCTTTTCAGACTAGTGAGGGCCTGCCGCTCTTTGATGTTTTTATCTGGACCTGACGACCTCGGTGCCGAAACCGGCGATCGAGCCACGGCCGTTCACCTGCTTGATCACCTGTACCCGCTGAACGGCTGAACCGTTGTCACCGCCGAATTTACAGCTCCAGTGGCAACCGGAGTGGGCGACTTCGTAAGGCAGATTCTCCGATCGTCGCCCTCTCGACCATGTCGGAAAACTCGCTCGGTGTGGAGCGGCCGCTTCCGCTCCACACCGAGCCCGTTCACGACGGAGAGGGCGCACAATGAGCACCGCAAGCAAAGCGGGTCCGGCGGTCATAGAAACCTCGGGGCTGCGGATGCGGTACGGCAGCACCGATGTCTTGCACGGGGTGGATCTGCGGGTGTACCAGGGCGAGGCGGTGGCCCTGCTCGGGCCGAACGGAGCGGGCAAGACCACTAGGATCGAGATTCTGGAAGGCTTTCGGAGACGCTTCGCCGGCCGGGTCCACGTGCTGGGCGCCGACCCGGACCACGGCAACGAGGCGTGGCACGCGCGACTGGGCGTGGTGTTGCAGTCCTGGCGGGACCACCGACGGTGGCGGGTCCGTGAACTGCTCGTCCATCTCGGCCCTCCGCTCGGGTCCTTGTCACCGGCCGCAAAGTAGAGCGTTTGCGCAGATCAACACCGTCGAGGAGCAGGATCGCTAACCGCCGTGGGACGCCGCACAATGAACGTTTTTCATCCTGCTTCGCGCATTTGAAGGGTGAGGATGGCTTTGACCAACTGGCCTGCGCGAAGAGGGCAGCACCGGAGTTTCCGCAGGATGCGCCAGGTTTTCAGCACGGCATTCGCTCGCTCGCCGGGGCCGCGGAGCTTGGCGTGGGCGGAGTTGGCCGTCTTCTGTGACTGGGGTTTGCCTCGGCCCTTGTACGGCACCAGCACGCGTTGACCTGCACCGACGTAAGCCTTGTCGGCCAAGGCGATGAGTCCGCTGGCGTGTAGTTGGCGGATGAGACCCCAGATTCGGATCGCCTTGAGATCGTGGACCGAACCGGGTAGGGAACCGGAAGTCCAGAGCGGAGTGCCGTTCCGGGGCGGCGAGAACCTGGATGTTCATGCCGTGCATCTTGTGTTTACCGGAGTAGTAGGGCCGGTCGGCGGCCACCCGGTCGATGGGGATGAGCGTGCCGTCCAGCACGACGAAGGCATATCCGGCGCGTTTGGCCGTCCGCAGTGCCTGATCGAGGGTGGGTGAGCGTTGGGCGAGCAGGGCGACGGTCTCGCGGACGTAGCGCCAGGCGGTGGCCGTACCGATGCCGAACCCTGCGGCTATCTCAGCAAACGTCTCACCTTTGCGCAGGTAGACCAAGACAAGCAGGGCTTGTCGGCCGGGGTTGAGTCTGCGCCAGGCCGAGTTGATCGCGGCTCGGTGACGGCGGATCACGCCGGCGAGGTAGGTCAAGGTCCGGGGTGACAACGGCAGCGCAGCACGATAGAACAGCACACGAGCCTCTGGCGTGATGGTTGATCTTGGTCGACAACCCTTCTACCAGAGGCTTTCTATTTCGGCATCACGTCCGGCGGTCCGCACCGGGCCCGCGACCTGCGCTGCCGGGTTGGGACGTGATCACCGAAAACTCATTGCCGATGGCGCAGGTCTCTTCCTACGGTCGCTCCGTGACCATTGCATACGAGTGGCGCGGCCACTTCGGCAATACGGCGATCAACGCCCTGCACGCAGAGGGCTTCGGCCATGCGCCCCTGAGGGATGACTGGTGGGCTCAGGTCAACCGGCACAGCCTCGGATGGGTCTGCGCAACGGAGGACGGCGAGCTCGTCGGCTTCGTCAACGTGGCATGGGACGGCGCCGCCCATGCCTTCATCCTCGACACCCTCGTGACGGGAAGAGCCCGGCGGCACGGTGTCGGGACCGAACTCATCGCCGTCGCCGTCAGAGAGGCTCGCGCAGCCAAGTGTGAATGGCTCCACGTCGACTTCGATGATGACGTGAGGGACTTCTACTTCGGGGCCTGCGGGTTTCAGCCGACGCATGCCGGCCTCATCGCTCTGTAAGCAAGCACGACACGGCAGCCGCTTTCCGGCTCGGGATCCGCGGCAGCCCTGCGATCTGTGTCGTCAGGATGAAATGGGCTCAATCTTCCGAAAAGACCAGGAACCGTAGGCCGAGTCTTTCATCCGGCGGAATAAGGCACCCGTCCGCCCGAACCTGTGGTTTTCCACACCCTCGAAACGGCCATGCGCCTCATTCTCAACCTAGAGTGACCCCCATAGCTTCGAGGCATGATGAACTGTCTAATTCAACTGCTGGAGACCCTCGGAGCGCCGGATGCGGATCTGGTGATCGTGCTCCATGGCTAAGGGACTTCACTTGCTGGGGGCGGTGATCCTCGGAACTTTCACCGCCCTGCTTGACCTCGTCTTTCTCCTGCTGGCACTGCCATTCGCCCGCCGTAGCGCCGTGCGGGAGACAGCCCGGCGGCTGGCCGTGCTTGACGCCCGCCGCCTGCGGCTCGACCCCGCCGCCCTGGGGCTCGATGCGGCTCGCGGAGACGGGCGGGAGGCGCGTTACCTGGCGGTCAGAGTGCCGATCGGTGTCCTCGGCGGCTTTGTCGTCACCTTGCTGGGCTGGGGCGCCGGGATGGCCGGAGTCCTAGCCTGGTCGTGGGGGAGAGGGCTGCCGTTCGACGGCATGCTGCCGACCGCGCCGCTGCTAGCCTACGGAGCTCTGGTAGGGACGGTACTGCTGATTCTGAACCTGTCGGGCTTGGTGGGCGTGCACGCGCTGGAGCGGCGGCTTGCACAGCGCCTGCTCGGCCCCGACCGCACCGAGGTGCTGCGGCGGCGCATCACCGAGCTGACCGAAAGCCGCGCGGGCATGCTGGCAGCCGTCGACGCCGAACGGCGCCGGATCGAACGGGACTTGCACGACGGGCCGCAGCAGCGGCTGGTGGCGTTGGCTATGCTGGCCGGGCGGGCACGCC
The DNA here is from genome assembly GCF_052983175.1 of Streptosporangium sp. G12. NCBI lineage: Bacteria > Bacillati > Actinomycetota > Actinomycetes > Streptosporangiales > Streptosporangiaceae > Streptosporangium > Streptosporangium sp. G12. The sequence continues at coordinate 83,070 of NZ_JBRIQO010000035.1, forward strand.
GGGGACGGCCCGAACTGCTTGCCCAACTACACGAGCAGGCACAGCAGGCGCTGGTCGAGCTCCGCGAGGTGGCCTGGCGGATCTACCCGTCAGGGCTGGACTCGCTCGGGCTCGCCGACGCGCTGGCCGGCGTAGCCGAGCGCTCCAGCATCCCGGTCAAGGTCGTGTGCGAGCTGCCTACTCGCCAGTCGGTGGCTGTGGAGACAACGTTGTACTTCGTGGCCAGCGAGGCGGTGACCAACGCGGCCAAACATGCCCGCGCCACTGCGGTCACCGTGGAGGTTCGCGAACAAGACACAATGGTCGTCGTGTGCGTGCACGACGATGGTGTGGGCGGGGCGGACCCGGCGGGCGACGGTCTGTCAGGGCTGGCACGACGGGTGGCCGCGCTGGACGGCCGTTTCACCGTGACCAGCCCAGCTGGCGGGCCCACCACGATCACGGCGCAGCTGCCATTCGTGTGATCCGGCCGAGGGTTATGCCGATGCATGAACAGCCGATCCCCTACCGGACACTGGACCGCGCCGTGGCCAAAGCAGTCGACGGGAAGATCACCCAGTACCTGGCCGGTGTACCCGTCCTACTCGACCGCTACCGGACCGCCCCGCCAGCGGCCAAAGCACTCATCGGCACCGAGGTGTTCGTCGCGGTGGTCGCACAGCTGCCGGACCAGAGTGCGGGCGGTGCAACATCACCACGGTAGCGCGCAGCGGTCGTCACGTCCTGGAGCGGCGCTGCGGAGCTGAGGGCCGAACATGACCGCAGTTTCCTACGCGCTCGCCGACAGGTCCCCGGGCGTCTGGCATCGGCAGGGTGCCATCACCAGCGTGCGGGTGCTCGTATCCAGGTGAGCCACCGTCTGCGACCCCAGGCAGTAGCGGCATCCCAGGACGGCGGCGGCCGAGGAGTCGGACCAGATGCGGTGCTCCCACGCCGGCGGCGGCTCGGCAGGCGGCGGGGGAGGTTCGGCGGGCTCGTGCTCGGCGCCGACCCAGCCCCGGCCGTGGCAGAACCGGCACGCGATGCGCAGCCGGCCCAGCCGTTGGCCGCCTTCGCCCTCGCATTCGGGGCAGGTGATCGAGTCGCTCATCGCCGCCCCGTCCCGGCGCACGCGGTACACGCCACCCAGACGCTCTGCTTCGGGCCGCTGCCGTTGCGGTCGATCCATTCGCCGCCCGCGTCCAGGCAGGTACCGCAGATCGGCGGGTCCTGTTGCTCCTCGGCCATACCTCGACGCTACGCCGCCGCGCAGGGTCCGTCAGGTCCTTCCTCACCGTCGGCCTCAAGCGCCCACACGCAAAGGGGCGCGAAAAACGCAAAACCCCGCAACGCCTTTGTCGTCACGCAGAGTCATCTGTTCTCGTAGTGACACCCCGGACATGGGGCCCATTCGAGCACCCCTGACTACCTATTGCACATTCAGAGTTACTTACGGTAATCATAAGGAGGTCGTTGACCACGCCCTGACCGGGCGATCACCTCAGGAGGACATCATGTTCGACCCCGCCAAACGGCGTCTGGCCGCGCTGGCCCTCGGCGGCCTTGCCGCCTGCGCGTTCACCGTCGCGGCGGCGAACCCGGCGATGGCCGCCCCGGCACCGTCCGACGCCCAGTACGCCCGCGTGGCCGGCCTGATCAACGGCGACGGCACGATCGAGCACGCACGCGGGATCATCGCGTGACCCGCGCCCGCCAAGGCGTCTACTGCGTGCACACCGCGCTGCCCAACGTCCGCAACACCGTCCCGGTCGGCAACGCTTGGGGCTGGGGCCGCGTGGTGACCACCCAGTCCTATCCGCACGCCGAATGCGGCAACCGCACCAACACCGTCTGGGTCGTCGTCGCCGACCACGACCGCAGGCCCGTCGACGAGCGCTTCAACATCCTCATCCCGTGAGGTAGAAGGCGATGACGACGGACACGCCCCGGCGGATCGTCCTGGTGCGCCACGCCAAGGCCGAGGTGAGCCACGAGAAAGACCACGAGCGGCCCCTGGCCGAGCGCGACCGCAAGGACGCGCCCCTCGCCGGCCGGTGGCTGGCCGGATCCGGCATCACCCCCGACCTCGCCCTCGTCATCACCGCCACGCGCGGCCGGGAGACCCGGAAGCTGATCGCGGCCGAGCTGCCACACCGTCCCCGGACCGTTTATGAAGATCGGCTGCATGAGGCCGGTCTGGGCGAGCTCATCACCATGATCACCGAGGTCTCCAACGACGTCGGCGACCTCCTGGTGCTGGGCGGCAACCCCGCCATCCACGCCACCGCCGACGCCCCGGCCGGCCAGGCCGAAGGCGACCTGCTGGCCCGGATGAACCACTCCGGCTTCCCGCCGCGATCGCCGTCCTGACCTACACCGGGCCCTGAAAGGACGCAGAGCACGGCGCGGCAACCCTGACCGGCTTCTGAACCCCGCACACCTGACCGGCGGACAACCTCCTCGAACAACACCAGCGGATACATTCCCCCTACGTAACGGAGACACCCATGCGACGGATCACTCCTGCGGTCGCCGCCCTCGCGGCAGTCGCGACGCTCGCCCTCACCGCCCCCGCCCAGGCCCAGCAGGCCAAGGCGACCCACCGCGCCACCACCGCGGAGACCGCCTACTTCGAGTTCACCGACGTCACCCGCTCCACCGGCGTCCTCCAACTCACCGACCCCGCCAAAATCCAGCACGCCCGGGCCCTGATCAGCGGCGCCACCACCGAAAGGCCCCACGTCCTCGGCAGGATCGTCAAGAGCCCCGCCGACTACAACCCCCGGTGGAGCTTCCATTACAACCCCGACACGGTCGACTTCTTCGACTTCGCCATCGAGGTGTGCGACGCCACCCTCCCCTATGTCGAAGACCACCTGGACGAGGCGGGCGGCGCGTTCCTGCCCGGTCTGATCTGGTGCCCCTGGTCCTCGAAGCTGGTCCGCGAGGTCCCCGCACCGTAACGCCCCCGCCCTCGGCCGTGCGGCCGCCCGCCCGCGGGCGGCCGCACGGCGCCGACACCCCACAACCCCAGACCGCCGATACACGGCCTGCCCTTCCTGGGAAAACATCAGGAGCACCGCATGCAGTACCGCCACAAGAGCGCCGCCGTCCTCACCGGCGCAGTCGCCGCCCTCGCCCTACTGGGCACCGCCACTGCCGCCCAGGCCGCCACCGGCCAGGTCGTCGTCTTCAGCACCGAATTCCAAGAACTGACCACCTGGAACGACCCCACCGGCTGCCACACCCTGCCCCTGGGAGCCCATCAGCTGAACAACCAGACCGACGGTGACATCCAGGTGTACAACGATCCGCTATGCCTCACCCCGGTCTTGACCGTCAAGCCCGGCTACGGCTCACACGTCCCGCCCACCTCCGGAAGCTTCAGCGCCTAACGACGACACCGAGCGCGCCGTTCCCCGCCTCACTTCCGTCCCACACCATGACGGGCGGGGGACGGCGCACTCCCACCCCTTTACAACGTAGATTCATTTCCTCGTTTCGGGCCGCGTGGTCGTCGTGGTGGCCCGAAAGGCGGTCGGCGATTGCGGCGGTCAAGGCCACGGGGCGAGCGCAGCGAGAACCTCGTGGCCTTGAGGGTCGCGGAGCCGACCGCCATAATTCGGGCCGCGACGACCACCCCAGACCCCGGGGAGAACCGGCCGACAGCCACCGTTTAGCCCAGCGCAGCGCCCCACCCAAAACGAGCAGGCTCCAGACTGGTTACCTCATCCGATCCGACCCTCCCTGCCCTCTAGTATGATGCGCCGCAAGTCCAGAGGGTAAGTTGCTACCATTTCCGAGTGTCGCATCCTGGACCTTCGGCCGTGGTGATCTCGCTGTCTGAGGACGAGCGTGCCGAGTTGGTGCGTCGGGCGGAGTCGCGAGACCGGAGAGCGGC
>NZ_JBRIQO010000036.1:0-84738 GCF_052983175.1 Streptosporangium sp. G12
CCTGGTCGCCTTCGCGGTGATGTCCCTGGTCTGGGACGCCGGGGCCCGCCGCGCGATCGGCCTGCGCAAGCCGTACGCCGGAACCTTCGGCAAGGATCTGCCGAGCGCCCTGGCGGCGATGGCCCTGCTGCCCGCGGTGACCTACGTCGTCTCCTGGGCCGGCTGGTTCGCCTCCGCCGGCGGCTGGGGCCGCAACTGGGCGCAGGCGACCTCGCAGGGCCCGGGGTTCTTCGTCTTCGACTCGCTCCGGTCGTGGCTGAGCTACCACTTCCAGGTGCTCGGCTTCCACAACGGGCTGGCGACGCCGCACAACTACGAGTCAGACCCCTGGAGCTGGCCGCTGCTGCTGCGCCCGGTGGCGTTCTTCTACGAGAGCCCCACGGGCGCCTGCGGCGCCGACAGCTGCTCTCAGGCGGTGCTCGGGGTGGGCACCCCGGTCATCTGGTACGGCGGCCTGGTCGCCCTCATCGCCATGATCGCCTGGTACGTCGCCACCCGCGACTGGCGAGCCGGGGCCGTGCTCCTCGCCTACGCCGCCGGCTGGCTCCCCTGGTTCTACTACGCCATCGTCCACAACCGGACCATGTTCCTGTTCTACGCGGTCCCCATGGTCCCCTTCATGATCCTGGCGATCGTGCTCGCGGCCGGGCTGATCATCGGCCCGGCGAGCGCCCCGCAGGGACGCCGGATCGTCGGCGCCGCGGTCGTGGGGGCCTTCACCCTGCTGGCGCTCGTCAACTTCTGGTGGCTCTACCCGGTGCTCACCGCCGAGATCGTCCCGTACGCCGAGTGGAGTTCACGAATGCTTTTCAAGAAGGGCTGGATCTGAGCGTCCGCATATGAGCCACTTAGAAGACATTTCCTAGGGTAGGCACCGTGCAGGATCCATTACGTCACGTCCATCGTCAGAGCAGGCCCGCATACGGCAGACTTCGAAGCATGCCTGCACCGGACGTGGCCGCACTCCTGTCGGAGCTGGAGCGTTCCGAGCCAGCCTCCGCCGAGCACGCCCGTAGCGCGATCGACTGGCTGACCGGCGGCGAGCCACTGGAAACGATCACCGAGCTCAACGTGTGCGAGTTCCTCTGGTACACCCTGCCCTCCAAGGTCGCCGGAGACCGCCCGGCGATCGCCCGCGCGCTGGGCCGGTTGCTGCGGCTGGGCGGCCTCGAGCGCTACGCCGCCCTGTGCTCGTCGGCCACGACGGCCCAGATCCTGCGCACCTACGCCCGGCTGGGCGAGGACGCGGGAATGGCCGCGTACCAGACCGCCCTGGACGCGACGGGCGTGCTCCCGCCCGACGTCCCCGAGCTGCGGTGGAGCTCGATCATGGGCCCCGAGGAGCTGGGCGCGCACGGCGCCTGCTCGGCCGCGCTGGAGCTGGCCATCGTCTCCGGTGAGCTCGTCCCCGGCCCCGAGGAGCGGCAGAAGCTCACCAGCCACTGGCTCACCACGCCCCGTCCCGAGCTGGGCGGCGACAACTGGCTGCACCGGGTCCAGGGCGAGCGGCTCAACCGCTGGGTCCTCGGCCGGGGCACCGCCTGGCGCGAGCTCGCCCAGCCCTTCGAGGTGCGGTTGCACGCGCCCATCCCCGCGCCGGACGAGGACCACCTGGGAGCGCTGCGCTGGCTGCTGACCGTGGGCCGCCGCCCTGGAGGCATCCCGCTGACCCAGCGGTACAACCTCGCCCGGTCCGTGCTCGCCGAGAGCACCTGGAGCGGCGCGGAGCTGGCGGCCGTCCGCGAGGTGGCCCAGGACCAGATGGGCGCGCTGCGCCGGACCGGCAGGCGCCTGGTGACCACCCCGGCCGGCGAGCGCCTGCTCGCCGACGCCGACCTGCTCTGGGAGACCGCGGCCGCCGCCCTGCTCGCCCCCGCGTCGGGGGAGAACGGCTTCCGCGCCTCGGCCAGGGAGGTGGCGCTGATGCTGCTCGCCGACGGCGCCCCCGCCGACCGCGACCACGTCACCGCCGTGATCGACTGCGCGGAGTGGCAGACCGTGGAGGTCGACGCCTCGCTCACCGAGCTGGGCAGGCGCCTGGACGCCTTCGGCCTCCGCGTCGACGGCCGCCTCACCCCGGCGGGCCGCTCCGCCGCCCTGGCCGCCCTGCGCAGCCACGCCCTGCGGCCCCGCCAGTACGTCAACATGCCCTGACGGCACCATCCGTCACTCCTGTGCCCCTCCCGTCCCCCCGGCGCTTCGAACCGTACGGTGACCAGGGAAAAGCAGGGTGACGGAAGCCGACTATCTCTCTCTGGAAAGGGCAGTGGCCGCTGGTGCCCGAGCCCATCTCCGCTGACCGCGCCACAGCGGCGGCAGCGTCCCCGCCCGCCCCCGGCGTCCCGTCCGCGGAGACGTCCGCACCGGCCGCATCGACCGGGCCGGCCTCACCGGACGGAACCACGGGACCCCTCACCTCAGCCGGACCGGCCGCGCCCGCCACGTCAACCGGACCGGCCGGTTCCGCCACCTCGGCCGCGCCGGCCGCCGAACCCGCGGACCCCACGGACCCCAAGGCGCCCGAGGCGCCCGCGGCGCCCGAGCCGATCCTGACCTCCGCGGGCCCCCTGGTCCTGCCGCCCACCCCGCCGGCGGACCCCGGCGGCCCCGCGAGCGGGGCCGTAGCCGCGAGCACGGCCACCGCGTCCTCCGGTGCGGCCCCGCCCTCGGGTGCGGCCTCGCCCTCGGGGGTGGCGCCGAACCTCCCGTTCGGCCGTCCAGGGCGCTCGATGAGCAACAACCCCTTCGTGTTCGGCTTCACCGCCGCCCTGGGCGTGCTCACCGCCTGGTGGCTGGTGCAGGCCGTCGCGAGCGCGAGCTCGGTGCTGATCCTCATCGTCGTCTCGCTCTTCCTGGCCATCGGCCTGAACCCGGCCGTCGAGTTCCTCCAGCGGCGCAACGTCCCGCGCGCGATCGCCATCACCATCGTCTTCCTGGGCGTCATCCTCGTCTTCGTCGTCTTCGGCCTGGCCGTGGTCCCCCCGCTGACCACGCAGTCCGCCCAGTTCGTCGACCAGCTCCCGCAGTACGTCCAGGAGCTGCAGAACAACCCGGTGATCCGTGACCTCGACCAGCGCTTCCAGCTGCTGGAGAAGCTCCAGACGTACGTGACGAGCGGCGACTTCGGCACCCAGATGTTCGGCGGCGTGCTCGGCATCGGGACGGTCCTCATCGGGGCGGTCTTCAACTCGCTGACGGTGCTGGTGCTGACCCTCTACTTCCTGGGCTCGCTGAAGTCGCTCAAGCGGATGGCCTACCGCCTCGTCCCCCGGACCCGCCGGACCCGCGCGACCCTGCTCGGCGACCAGATCATCGACAGCATCGGCGGCTACGTCGCCGGGAACCTGATCATCTCGCTCATCGCCGGCGTGACGACCTTCATCTTCCTGAGCATCATGCAGGTCCCGTACGCCCTGGCGCTCGCCCTGATCGTGGCGCTCACCGACCTCATCCCCCTGGTCGGCGCCTTCATCGGCGCGGGGGTCGCCTCCCTGGTGGGGTTCTTCGTCTCCCCGACCGTCGGCATCGTCTGCCTCGTCTTCTTCACGATCTACCAGCAGATCGAGAACTACTGGATCGCCCCGGCCGTGATGAAGAGCTCGGTCGACGTGCCGCCGCTCGCCACGATCGTCGGCGCCCTGCTGGGTGGCGCGCTGCTCGGCGTGGTGGGGGCGCTGCTGGGCATCCCGATGGCCGCGGCCATCCTGCTCATCCTGCGGGAGGTGGTCCTGCCCCGGCAGGAACGCGCCTGACCGTCACGGGACGGGACCGCGCCGGGCTTCTCGGCGCACCCATACGTACATAACGACATAAAAAGATTTTTTAGCCTCTTCGCCGCAAAAGTACCGAGATGACGACAACATGCGGTAAAAGATCACTTGTACTTACTGCCTCCCTTTGGGGTACACGTGAAGAAGCATCTCCGACTCCTCGCGGCCCAGCTGCTCGCTGCGGTCCTCGTCCTTACCGCCTTCTCGGGCTCGGCCGGCGCGGCCACCTCCGACACCGACCCCCAGCTCGCCGCCGAGTGGCAGTCCGCCTGGGACACCCACAAGTTCTACGAGAACATTCCTCCCCTCCCGGAATCGGGGCGGAGCCGGGCGCAGGAGAGCATCTCGATCACGATCGACGCCCCCGTCAGCCGCGTGTTCCCGGCGTACTCGAACATCAACAACCACCTCGGCCTGCACTCGTTCCTGAAGCGGGTCGTCACCCACAAGGACTGCTTCCAGGACGGTAAGCGCCACATCAACTTCACCGCGGTCGAGGAGATCCCCTACGAGGGCTCGATCGTCGTCAGCAACACGCACGCGCAGCAGCGCATCGACTACGCGGACCTCTCCTACGAGACCGACACCTGGTCGCTGCCCGGCGTCGTCACGCACCAGAAGATCGTCTTCAAGAGGCTGAGCACGGGGAAGACCCAGGTCACCGAGTACCTCACCTTCGACGCGGACACCACGCTGATCGACTTCGTCGTCGCGGGCGGCGTCTCCTCCCACCAGGCGACGCAGGCGGGCCTGAAGCAGGCCATCGAGAACGGCGACATCTGACCGCACCCCGGCCGGAGCCCGCTCTCACGGGCGGTGTTCCCGCCGGGGAATGTGGCGGGAACGCCGTGGTGACCGGATGACTCCTCGCCCGAGGCGTCATCCGGTCACACCTCGTCCCGCCGCGACCTTCCACCGGTAGGACCCGAGGCAGGTGTCCGGGGAGTGGCCCCGGCCGAGGGCGACGGCGGGCTCCGGCCGGAGGGTCTGGCGCCGGTACTCGGGAGGATCCGGCAGCAGGACGAGAGGCGACCGGGCGGGTAGAGAACCGGAGCATTAGGGTTGTTCACGGGGTCAGGAGAGCCTTCCTGATCAAAGGTCCGGTACGGCGTTCGCAGCGCCCGCCGTGCCCGGCCTGTTTCAGACCGGCCGACCGGGGAGGAAACGGCCGAACTCGGCCTCATGCCAGGCATGCCGGTGGTCCGGATCCCGCGGACGGTCTACGACTCCGAGAATCGGCCGCCGGAGGTTCAGGAGTCGATCGTGGCCGCGGACAGCCACGAGTTCCGATACGAGGTGAGGATGCGGTGACGACACTCACCATCGGTGCCTGCCTGTCCCTCTCCGGCAAGCATGCCCGCTTCGGCGAGCAGGCCCGTCTCGGCTTGGAGATCTGGCACGCCTCGAACAGCGCGCTGGACCTGGTGATCCAGGACGACCGGAGCGACCCCGCAGTCCTGCGGGCATCCCTCCGCGAGCTGTCGAATCGCTGCGACATCCTGCTCGGCCCGTACTCGACCCGGCTGATGCGCGGGGCCGGCGATGTCGCCGCCGAGCTCGGCCGCCTGATCTGGAACCACGGCGGATCAGGTGACGACGTCGAGGCGGCCCACCCCGGACACGTCGTCTCGATCCCGACGCCTACCAGCCGGTACGCGGAGCCGTTCCTGCGGCATCTGGCCGAAACCGAGGCGCTCCCCGTACGGATCGTCTGCGGCAAGGGCGGTTTCGGCCGGCAGGTGGCCGCCGGCGCCGAGGCGATCGCGCGTTCCCTCGGCATCGACACGGTCCGGTTCGGTCCCGGTGACGACCTACCACGAACAGCCGAAGGCGCTTGGGCCCTCCTGTGTACCGGCGCCTTCGAAGAGGACATCGAGACGATCAGCCGGGCCAGATCACTGCCCGCGCCACCGCGGACGGTGTGCGCGGTGGCGGCGGGCGTCCGCGAGTTCGGCCAGGTGCTCGATGCCCCCTACGGCGCCTACGGGGTCGGGCAGTGGTTCCCCGGCACCGGAGACTCGGCCGAAGTGGGCGTCCGCGAATCTGACCTCCTCGCCGCCTATCAAGATCGAATCGGGACGCTTCCCGACTATCCAGCCGTTCAGGCGGTGGCCGCCGCGATCATCGCGACCCACTGCGCGGCGGCGGCCGGTGGCACGGGACGCGACGCATTGTGGTCGGCTGCCGCGTCGTTGGAGACGACCACGCTGTTCGGCGCATTCAAGATCGACCCCCACACCGGTACGCAGCTCGGCCACCGATCGACGCTCATCAGGTGGGAGTCCGACGGGCCTGTGGCGGCCTGAAGCCCGACAGCGGGTGACCCGGCGTGGAGAACCGGATGCCGACCGGCCGTGCTCGTTGTCACGAGCCCGGCCGCAACTCCCCGTCCAGCGCGTCGAGCCACTCGCCGGTGCCCCGCTCCCGCCACTCCGGCTCCTCGTGGCCGTCGAGGAAGGCGTCGTGCTCGGTGAGGACCAGCCGGGTGCCCTCGCCCTCGGGGACGAACTCCACCGTGGTGAACGACACCGTGACCAGGTCATCCCCTGCGGAGAGGGTGGAGGTGTAGACGATCCGCTCGTCCGGGACGATGTCCTGGTACGAGGACTCGAACGTCATGCCCGGACCGTGCTCGGGACCGCCGCGGTTGACCTCCCTGCCGCCGACCTTGAAGTCGAGGTGGTGCTCCCCGCCGGGAACGGCGAACCACCGGGCCTTCGCCACGGGGTCGGCCCAGGCGGCGAACACCCGCGACGGCGGAACAGCGTACGCCCGCTCCAGGGTGAACGTGGCATGCCTGACAGAACGATCGGCCATGGTCTTCTCCTTGTTCTGGGTTCCGAACATCCCGGCTCACTCGTCCAGGAGGTCGCCGAGCCGGTCGAGCCGGTGCTCCCAGGTGGTGCGCTGCCCGGCGATCCAGTTCTCGGCCGCCCGCAGCGCGCCGGGCTCGATGTGACAGGTGCGGACCCTTCCCGCCTTCTCGGTCCTGACCAGGCCGCACGCCTCGAGCACCTGCAGGTGCTGCATCACCGCCGGCAGTGACATGTCCAGGGGCCGGGCCAGCTCGCCGACCGACGCGGGCCCGCGAACCAGCCGCTCGACCATCTCACGCCGCGTCGGGTCCGCCAGCGCCTGGAACAGCCGGTCCAGCGAACCACCTTGGTTAAGCATGTACTTAAGTATTGCGCGCAAGGCGCCAACAGTCAAGCATCCACTTAAGTATTGATCGCGGGTTTGACCTTGCCGTAGCGTCAACGTTTCTAATGAGGGCATGCGGATCGGCGAGCTTGCCGCGCTGGTCGGGGTGTCCGCCCGGACCGTGCGCCACTACCACCACCTGGACCTTCTCCCCGAACCCGTGCGCCTGGCCAACGGCTACCGGGAGTACGGGCTGCGCGACGCGGTCATCCTGGCCCGGGTGCGACGGCTGGCCGAACTCGGCCTGTCGCTGGACGAGATCCGCGACGTGCTCGCCGACGACCGGGGCAAGGAACTGCGCGAGGTGCTCCTGGAGCTGGACGCGGACCTGGCCAGGCAGCAGGAGGCCATCGGCGCCAGGCGGGACCGGCTGGCCGCGCTGCTGGCGGAGGCGGACCCGCACCCCGACTCGATGGTCTCCCCCGACATGGCGGCGGTGCTCCGCGACCTTCCCGCCACGGGTTCGAGGTTCGCCGAGATCGACCGCGAGCTGCTGGCGCTGCTGGACACCGTGGCCGACCCGTCCGGCCGGGCACAGATGATCGACCTGATGCGCCCGCTCACCGAGCCCGACGCGCTCGCGCGGGGACACGACCTCTACCGGCGGCTGGACGAGCTCGCGGACGCGGACCCCGGCGATCCCCGCGTCGCGGCGCTCGCCGCCGACCTCGTCGCCCACATCCCCGGCGAGATGGCCGCGGTGATGGTCGCGAACCTGGATCCGCCCCCCGACCCCTCGCGCCCGCCCGGACCCGGCCCGGAGGAGCGGCCGGACGGCGGGCGGTGGCTGGAGACGATGTACGCCGAGGTGTCCCCCGCCCAGGCCGAGGTTTTCCAGCTGGTCATGACGACACTCAAGGAGAGAGCCTGATGCTCAGGGCCGCCCGCGCCGCGCTGTTCGCCGTCATCCCCATGGAGATGCTGCTCGTGGTCCTGCTGGTGTCGGGGGTGCCGCTGCCCGGCCCGGTGATCGTGGTGGCGGAGCTGGCCGTCGCGTCGATGCTCGTCCTGGAGGCGGTGACCGCGTACCGGCTTTTCAGGGCCGAGCGCCGGGGCGGCGCCGACCGGCGGGCGGCGCTCGTGGCGACCTTCCACCTCCTGGTGCCCGTGCAGGTGCGCAGGCTCGTGGGATTCGAGCTGAAGGGCCTGGTGAGCATCGCCCTGTGGATCGCGCGCCGCGACGGCGTGCCGCCCGGCGCCACCGCCGCGCCGTACTCGCGGGAGCAGTCGTCGATCCTTCTGGTGTTCCTGTTCGTGATGGTCGTGGAGACGGTGGGGATCGATCTGCTGCTGAAGGCGCTCGACGTGCCGCACGGGGTGCGCCTCGCCGTGCTGGTGGCCGACCTCTACGGGATCCTGTACGTGTTCATGCTCGGCGCGGCCGGCGTCACCCGGCCCCACGTCGTGACTCCCGGGGAACTGCGCATCCGCTCCGGGGTGTACTTCGACCTGCGCGTCCCCCGCGATCTGATCTCCTCGGTACGGCTGTCGCGCGCCTACAACGAGAGCGGCATGATCACCCTGACAGGCTCGCGGCTCAGCGTGGTGGTGTCCTCCCAGACCAACGTGGTCGTCGAGCTGACCGAGCCGGTCACCGTGGTCCGCCCCCTCGGCGGCCGCGCCGAGGCCACCACGATCCGCTTCTTCACCGACACCCCCGACGCCCTGCTGAACGCCCTGCGATCCTCCCCGCACCACAGCGCACCCTGACACCCCGGAACCGCCGTCGCCCGTGACCCCCTGCCGGGTCCGGCCGGGTGCCGTGGCCGGACCCGGCCGGAGCCCACGACCGGGTCCGGCCTGGTGTCACGACCAGGCGCCGGTGGCGGCGATCCGGGTCGCGTAGTCCTCGAACGCGACCGGGGGGCGGCCGAGCACCCGCTGGACCCCGTCGGCGGGCTCGGCGGTGTGACCGGCGCGGTGCAGGGCGAACAGGGCGTTCAGCGCACTGACCGCCGCCCCCGGGTACCCCTGGGCGAGCAGCTCGGTCCGGTAGGCCTCCGGGGTCAGTTCGACGTACTCGACGGACCGGCCCGCGGCCCGTGCGACGACCTCGACGGCCGCGCCGAAGGTCAGCCCGCGCGGCCCCGACAGGTCGTACGTCCGCCCCGCGTGCCCGTCCCCCGTCAGCACCGCCGCGGCGACCGCGGCGACGTCGTCGACGTCGACGAACGGCTCGGGCACGTCGCCGATCGGCAACGCCAGCCGCCCCGCCCGCAGCGGCGCGTGCCACAGGTCCTCGTCGAAGTTCTGGTTGAAGTTGTTCGGCCGCAGGATCGTCCACTCCGCCCCCGAGTCGCGCACGGCCCGCTCCGCGGCGGCCATGCCCTGCCCGAAGTCCTCGCCGACCAGGTCCAGTCCCCGGCCGGACAGCACCACGAAGCGCCTGACGTCCGCGGCCCGCTTGACGAAGTCGTGAACCGGGGCGGGGTCGTCGGGCGCCACCAGGTACACCGCTTCGACGCCTCGCAGCGCGTTCTCCCAGGTGGCGGGCTCCGACCAGTCGAAACGCACCTCGCTGGAACGGGACGCGGGCCGTACCCGCTCTCCCTCCGCGCGCAGCCGCCGCACCACCCGGCGTCCGGTCTTGCCCGTCGCGCCCAGAATCAGGATCTCTCTCATGTCACAGAGCCAACCGCGCGGGGAGCCGGCCGCCCATGGCCGGGCGTACGCCGCGCCTGTCCGATCGTCCCGTTGTCGTGGCATTCCAGGCGTACGCCGCGCCTGTCCGATCATCCCGTTATCGTGAGCGGCATGGACCCGTACGACGACCTGTTGCGGGGGGTGCGCGGCGAGGGCTCCGTCTTCGGCGTCTTCGGCGTCTTCGGCGCGTCGGTGCTGTCGCCGCCGTGGGCACTCAGGTTCGCCGACGGTCCCTCCCTGACGCTCTGCGTCCCCCTGCGCGGCGAGGGGTGGATCGTCCAAGGGGACGACGCCCGGCGGGTACGGATGGGCGAGGCGGCGATCGTGCGCGGGCCGGAGCCCTTCGTGTTCGCGGACACCGACACGCCGCGTCCGGCGCGGGACGTCCGCCGCGACGGCGCCGTCGCCGGTGACCTGACCGGTCACACCATCCTGCTGGCCGGGTCGTACCGGGTCAACGGCGAGGTCGCCCGCCGCCTGGTCCGGGTGCTGCCTCCCGTGCTCGTCGTACCGGACGACCATGACTGCGCCACCATGGGCGCCTACCTCGAGGCGCAGCTCCTCTCCGGCCGCCCGGGTCACCAGATCGTGCTGGACCGGCTGCTCGACTGGCTGCTGGTGTGCACGCTGCGCGACTGGTTCGACCGGCCGGAGGCGGTCAGTCCCGGTTGGTACGCCGCCCTGAGCGACGACGTGGCCGGACCGGCTCTGCGCGCCATCCACGACGACCCGTCCAGGCCGTGGACGCTCGCCTCGCTCGCGACCGCCGCGAGCGTCTCGCGCACCACTCTGGCCAGGCGGTTCACCGAGCTCGTGGGCGAGCCGCCGATGACGTACCTGACGGAGTGGCGGATGGCGCTCGCCGCCGACATGCTGGCCGAGCCCGCCGCGACGGTCGCCACGGTGGCGCGCAGGGTGGGCTACTCCGACGCGTTCGGCTTCAGCTCGGCGTTCAAACGCGTCCTGGGCGTGAGCCCGAGCGCCTACCGCGACGGCACCGGCGCCGTCGCCACCAGCGACACCGGCGACACCGGCGACACCGGCGACACCGGCGACACCGCCCAGACCCGCCCCTCCCCGCGGAACGCCTGACGGGAACACCTCTCCAAAGAGACGTCCGGCCGTGTCCATCGGACGATGTGAGCCCGCCGGGCGCGCGGCGAGGATGCCCCGCATGACAAGGGAAAGACGAGCCACCGCCGAGGCGGTGCACCGTGACGCGTGGTTCCCGGGCCGCCTGATCGGAGGGGCGGCGCTCATCGCCGGGCCGGTCGTGTGGTTCGCGGGTCTGCTGCTGCGCCATCTGATCCTTCATTCGGGGGCCTTCACCTCCGAGCAGCTCGCCCGGTTCGACGAGCAGCCGTTCGCCGCCCCCGCGCAGCTGGCCGCGTACGCCCGCGACCCGTCGCTGGTCACGGCCGGTTACGCCGTTTTCTGCGCGGGGGCCGTGCTGCTGCTTTTCGCGATCATCACGTTCGCGCGCGTCGTCGCCACCCGGCGTCCCGGGCTCGCGTTCTGGGGTGCCGCGCTCTTCGTCCTCGGCCTGTGCGCGCGGCTGTACTTCACCGGAGTCGAGCAAACCCTGTTCCAGCTGACGGAGCGGCTGGGCCTCGACCAGACGACCAGGCTGGCGATGGACACCTATGTGGACATCTCCTACGGGCCGTGGCTGGTTCCCGTCCTCTGCTCCGCCGGGGCGTATCCGGGGACGCTGCTCCTGGCCGTGGGCGCCTACCGGTCGGGGACGTTCGGGCCGGCCCGGTGCCTTCTGGTGCTCGGGTGGGGGACGCTGTGGGGAGGGGTGCTCAAGGAGAGCCTTCTCTCCGACGTCGTCCTGGCCGGCCTCGCCTGCCTCGCGTTCGTCCCTCTCGGCGTCCAGGTGCTGCGCGACCGCCTGCCTGACGTCCGGACATGGACGGAGCGGGCCGACCGCGTGCCGTCGCGACCGCTGATCTGGTGACGGACCGGCCTACCCTGGACTCCGTGGTGGATACGTCATGGGTGTGGTCGCCACGCGATCGCCTGGCCCCTCGATCGCTGCCTGTCCTTGCCTTCTGCGCCGCGTTCTTCCCGGTTGTCAGCGGGTCGCGGTCGTACGTCCAGAACCTGCTGCAACTGTCCCTGGTCCATGACTACGCGCAGGCCGCGACGGTCGGGCTGCTGGCCGCGTTCGGGGTCGCGGTGGCGCCGAGGCGGATGTGGCCGCTGCTGGCGGTCACGGCCGTGGACGCGGCGGTGCGGTCGCCGGGCCTCCTGGTGGCGGTGACCTCCTACGTCGTGGCGACGACCTGCCGGCGTCGGTCCCATCTGGCGATCTACGCGATGTTCGCGAGCCTTCTCTTCGTGGTACCGCCGCCCGGGGCCGCCCTGGCCTCCTCGCTCGGTGGCGTCGCCCTGTTCGTCTGGCTCCCGATGGCACTGGGGCTGTGGGCCACCGCCCGCGAGCAGGTGCTGGAAGGGCTGCGCGAGCGGGCCGACCGGCTGGAGGGCGAGCAGTTCGTCCGTACCGAGCGGGCCCGCGCGCAGGAGCGGGCCCGGATAGCGAGGGACATGCACGACGTGGTGGCACACCGCGTCTCGCTGATGGTGCTGCACGCGGGAGCATTGGAGATAAACGCGGTGGAGCATGACACCGCGACGCGGGCGGAGCTCATCCGCACCACGGGAGTGGAGGCGCTCACGCAGCTCAGAGCGGTCCTCGGGGTGCTGAACGGATCCTCTGCCGAACACCCTCGTCCCGCCGGAGACCCCCTCGTCGAGCGGCCCTCGCTGGCGGAGCTCGACCGGCTGCTCGACCGGTCGAGGTCGGCGGGCGTTCCCGTCGAACGGCGGGACGAGGGCACGGCTCGCACGCTTCCCGCGATGGTCGAGCACGCCGCCTACCGTGTCGTGCAGGAGGCGCTCACCAACGTCCACAAGCACGCGGGCGCGGTCGCGACCCGGGTGACGGTACGGTTCCTCCCCTCCGCGCTGGAGGTGACGGTCGGCAACGCCCCGGGAGGCGACGGCCGCGTCCTGCCTGGTGGCGGGTTCGGTCTCGTCGGCCTGAGGGAGCGTGTCGAATTGCTGGGCGGGGAGTTCACGGCCCGGCGGGGGGCGGACGGGGACTTCCTGGTGCGGGCATGGCTTCCGGCGTGATCCGGGTTCTCGTCGTCGACGACGAGGCTCTCGTACGGGCCGGGCTCCGCCTGATCCTGGAGGCGGCCGACGACATCGACGTCGTCGCCGAGGCGGAGGGCGGCGGCCAGGCGGTGACCGCCGTCCTCGGGCACCGGCCCCAGGTCGTGCTCATGGACGTCCGGATGCCCGGCATGGACGGCCTGGCCGCGCTCAAGGAGATCAACCGGTCGCCGGGCGCGCCGAAGGTGGTGATGCTGACCACCTTCGACCTCGACGACTACGTCCACACCGCCCTGCGGCTGGGAGCGGCCGGCTTCCTGCTGAAGGACACCGCGCCTCGTGACCTGATCACGGCCGTCCGCACGGTGGCCGGGGGCAACGCCATGCTCGCCCCGACGGTCACCAGACGGCTGATCGACGCGTTCGCCGACCGGTGGTCACCGGACGCCCACGCCGCCCGGGAGCGGCTGGCCGTGCTGACCGGCAAGGAGAGGCAGGTCGCCGATGCCGTCGCCCGAGGGCTGGCCAACAACGAGATCGCCCGTGAACTCGCCATGAGCGAGACCACGGTCAAGGCCCACGTCAGCCGCTCGCTCGCCAAACTCCGGCTGACCAACCGCGTCCAGATCGCTCTCCTCGTCCGGGATTCCGGCGCCTGTTGACCCGTGAGCCTTTCGTCTCCCGACGAACGTCTCCCGACGAACCCGAGGGCATCCGGTGAACGCGAACGCTCGGGCCCGGCGCGCCCGGTGACCGCTTCGTCGCCCGCGCGGATCGGTTCCCGCCTTCGCGGTGTTTCTGTCGGTGTGCGGCGCTAGGTTCCCGATTCATGATCGACCGTTCAGCGGCCGGCAGGGCCGCATGGGAGCAGTGCAGCAGGGTGCGGGTGGTGCCACCCGTCCAGCCCCGCAAGCTGGCGAAGGTCCCCTTCGTCGAGCTGGCGGACGGACGGCTGCAGGGTGTCGTGTCGAGCGGCTCGGACATCAGCCGCGTCTACGTCTCCTCCATCGCCGCGGGCACCCACGCCTACAACTGCAGTACCAACAACAACCGCCCGTGCGGCGGCCTGTACGGCTCGCCGTGCAAGCATCTGCGGGCCCTCGCCGCCGAGGCCGTCCTGCAGTACGGCACCGACCGGGTGGCGCGCTACCTGCGGGCGGAGGTCTCCGAGGAAGCCGAGCTGATCGACTGCCTGCGAGGTGGCCACGAGCCCGCCCCGGCGGCCATGGTGTTCAGCCGCTTCCTTCGCCATCTGGCCTACCTGGAGCTGCCCGACACCACCGCGCCGATCCCCGAGCTCCACTGGTTCCCGGCCACGTTCCCGGCCACGGGGGTGGTGCGCTGATGCTCCCCGTGCAGCTGACCGAACTGCTCGACGGTGACCCGGCGGGTCTCGGGGAGGCGCTGGACCTGGTGACCGGCCTCGACGAGGCGCTGGTGCACGGGCTGGCCCGGCTCGCCGAGGAACGCGCCGCCGCGCTGACCGCGCTCGCCGACGCCTTCGCGCTCACCCCGCTGGGCGAGGGGCTCGCGGAGGCCACAGCCAAGATCACCGCAGGCTCGATCACCGAGGAGTCGCTGACGACGCTGGCCGGCGGCCGGGCCGCGCTGCTCGGCGCCGTGCACGACGCCCTGCTGGCCGACCTGGACGGGGCGCTCGGGCGCGAACGCGACACGTGGCAGGCCGCGCCCGCCCCCGAGACGGACTCCGGAAACCTGCTCGGCGCCGCCCGGTCCTGGCTGTGCGAGCTGGCCATCACCGGCTGGCGCGGTGTCGACCACGGTCTCGTCTCCGCCGCCGACCAGGTCATCGAGGCGCTGCTGGCCGTGCCGGGGCGGCGCAGGCCGGCGGTGCTGCTCGACGGCCTCGCGGCCGAGCTGCGTGCCTCCTGCCCGGTCGGCACGATGGAGCGGCTGCCGGTACGGCGCTGGGCCGACCTGTGGACCCGGGCCCTCCTCCTGACCGGCACGGGCGGCCGGACCGGCGAGTCCGCTCCGGCCGGCCGTCCGCCGGAACTGTCGGGACGGCTGCTGATCCTCGGCGTCGACGTGCACGAGCACTCCACCGCCGTCCAGGCGCAGGTGCACGGGGTGCTGGAACCCGCCGGCGGTGGGCAGGCCCGGCTGGTGCGCGCCACCGTCGCCGCCGCCAAGGTGGACACCATCGTCGGTCCCGCCGTGTGGAAGCTGCTGCACCGCCACCCCCTGCTGCTGGGCGCGCTGGCCGGACGGCGCAGCCTGGAGATCACCGACATGCCGGTGCTGGCAGGCGGCGACCTGCTGTGGGACGACGGCCGGGCGCGGGCCGGAGAACCGGCCGACCCCTTCGCCGTGGCCAGGCTCCGGCTCGCCGGCGTGCTCGCGCCCGCCGTGCCGCCCCTCGACCGCCACCCGGTGCGCATCGCCGAGCCCGTGCTGGTGGAGGGCTACAAGGTCACCGCGGACGGCTCGTTCGACCTGGGCGGCGCCGTGCTCACCGTCGACACCGGCCTGCTGCCCGCCTGCGGACCGCTCACCCCGAAGCTGGTGGCCGGCTCCTCGGCGTGCATCGGGCTGGTCCGCTGGGACGACGGCCGCTGGCTGCTGCAGCCGCTGGCCGTCCAGACCAAGGTCAAGCGCGAGACGCTCGACGTGCACACCGGCGACTGGGCGCTGGGGCCCACCGACCCCAAGGTGGTGAAGTCCGAGGCCAGGACCGGAGACGCGGTCACCATCCTGCGCGAGCGGGCCGGACGGTTGCTGCGACGATGAGCGAGAACAGCCACGACACCGTGACGAGTGCCGAGCAGAACCGCCGTCAGGTTCTCTACTGGCGGCTGCTCGCCCGCCTCTTCGACAACGACGAGCAGCCCGCGCTGGAGACCGCGAGCGCGGCCGTCCTCGACGACCTCGGCCTGCCGGGGGCATTGCTCGACCCCTCGGTGTCGGTCGACACCCTGGTGCAGCGCTTCCCCGAGCTGGCCGCCGACTTCCAGACCCTGACGACACCGCCGGAGCACGCGACCGGTGAATCCGATACGTCCGGCGCGGAGGTGCGCAGGGCGGCCCTGGTGTCGAAACTGCTGCTCAACGTCTTCGCCACCGGGACGGGCGAGGTCACCGCCACCCGGCTCGCGGCCTGGCAGCAGGACGCGGGCTGGTTCAGGCAGGCCCTGGGCGGTACGCGCGGCCACGGGACCGGCCCAGAAGGCGGTCCCGGGAACGGCCACGGAAACGACCCCGGGAACGGGAACGGGAACGGCCGCGCGGCGGGCGGCGAGAGCGGCCGTGGCGGCGGCACCGAGAGTGACCGCGAGCTGGCCGCGGTGCTGGCCGGCCTGGAGGCCGACCTGGTCAGCCGCATGCGGTTGCGTGAGGTGCTGGCCGACCCGGTGCTGGCCAGGCAGCTCACGCCGAGCATGTCGCTCGTCGAGCAGCTGCTGCGCGACAAGTCCAACCTCTCGGGGGTGGCGCTGGCCAACGCCAAGGCGCTGATCCGCAGGTTCGTCGACGAGGTCGCCGAGGTGCTCCGCACGCAGGTCGAGAAGGCCGGCGCGGGCGTCATCGACCGGTCGGTGCCGCCCAAGCGGGTCTTCCGCAACCTCGACGTCGAACGCACGATCTGGAAGAACCTCGTCAACTGGAATCCCGAGGACCAGCGGCTCTACGTCGACCGGCTGTACTACCGGCGCACCGCCAGACGCACCACCCCCGCCCGGATGATCGTGGTCGTCGACCAGTCGGGCTCGATGGTCGACGCGATGGTCAACTGCACCATCCTGGCGTCGATCTTCGCCGGGCTGCCCAAGGTGGACGTGCACCTGATCGCCTACGACACCCGCGCTCTCGACCTCACCCCGTGGGTGCACGACCCGTTCGAGGTGCTGCTGCGAACCCAGCTCGGCGGCGGCACCGACGGCACGGCCGCCCTGACCCTGGCCCAGCCGAAGGTCGCCGACCCGCGCAACACCGTGGTCGTGTGGATCTCGGACTTCTACGAATGGCGGTCCGAGGCCGTCTTCGCCGGCATGGAGGCACTGCACCGCTCCGGTGTCCGGCTCATCCCGGTGGGCTCGGTGAACAGCGGCGGCCAGCAGAGCGTCAATCCGTGGTTCCGGCAGAAGCTCAAGGACCAGGGCACGCCGGTGATCTCCGGCCACATCCGCAAGCTCGTACTCGAACTGAAGAACTTCCTCGCTTAGGAGACCCCCGATGACCAACGAGATGTTGCGCGCCCCCGCCGAGGTGAAGTACGCCGAGGAGCTCGACTGGCTGGAGTCGGTCGACGACGGTCCCAAGCCGTTCTCCTGGCGGCTCAGCCCCCGGATGGTGCGGCTGTTCGTGCTCGGCTCCGAGCGCGCCGACGGGCTGGAGCGGGAGATCCCGCAGAAGTGGTTCGGTGACCGCAGTTTCGTCGAGCGCAGCATCGTGACGCTCGCCTCCGACCGCGGTCTGCTCCTGATCGGCGACCCCGGGACCGGCAAGAGCTGGCTGGCCGAACTGCTCTCCGCGGCGATCTGCCGCAACTCCACCCTGGGCGTCCAGGGCACGGCCGGGACGACCGAGGACCACATCAAGTACTCGTGGAACGTCTCCATGGTGATCGCCAAGGGCCAGTCCCGCGAGTCGATGATCCCCTCGCCGATCATGACGGCGATGGAGCAGGGCGTGATCGGGCGCTTCGAGGAACTGACCCGCTCGACCAGCGACGTGCAGGACGCTCTGATCTCGATCCTGTCCGAGAAGTACATGTCCATCCCCGAGCTCGACACCGACAACATCGTGTTCGCCCGGCCCGGGTTCTCCATCATCGCCACGGCCAACAGCCGCGACCGGGGGGTGAACGACCTGTCCTCGGCGCTGAAGCGCCGGTTCAACTTCGTCAGGATCCCGGTCGTGACGAGCAAGGCCAGCGAGGCGGAGATCGTCCGTTTCCGCACCGAGGAGCTGCTGCGCCGCCACCGGATCGAGCTGGACCTGCCGCCCACGCTGCTGGACATCCTGCTGCAGAGCTTCGCCGACCTGCGCGCCGCGGCGGCCTCGGCCGGCAGCGAGGACGAGAAGCTGGAGTCGGCGCTGTCCACCGCCGAGCAGATCGGCGTGCTGGAGGACGCCATCCTGCACAGCAACTTCTTCGGCGACCGCACCCTGCGCGCCCAGACGCTGGCCGGCGCCCTGGTGGGCTCGCTGGCCAGGCGCGCCCCCGAGGACCTGGCCATCCTGAACAAGTACTGGCACGGGGTCGTCGAGCCGCGCAGCCAGCGGGAGGGCGGGGAGTGGACGGCCTTCCTCGAAGGCGGCCGCCAGGCCATCTCCACGCTGTCATGAACGCTGATATGAGCGCTGACACGAGCACCGCCACGAGCACTGCTGTGAGCACTGCTGTGAGCACTGCTGTGAGTACTGCCACGAGCGCCTTCACCGCTCTGCGCGAGCAGCTCCTCGGCGCCGCCACCGCGTTCGCCGGCGGCCCGGACGCGCTGTCCGGGATCCTGACGGGCCTGGTCGACGACGTCGACCGGGCGCTGGGCGAGGAGCTCGAGATCTTCCCGGTGTGCCACCACTCGCCGGCCTCCGCGCTGGCCATGACGCGGCGGCTGCGCGAGAAGCGGCCCAAGGTGATCTACCTGGAGCTGTGCGAGGACCTGCGGCCGCTGCTGGAGGAGCTGCGCAACTGCCGGTTGCCGGTGGCGCTGCAGGCGTTCGCCACCGAACTCGAGGGTTTCCCGCCCGGCTCCGGCCCGCTCAGCGTGGTGGCGCCGGTCACCGAGGCGTCGGCGGAGTACCAGGCCATCGCCTACGCGCTGGAGACGCCGGACGTCGAGCTGGTGCTGGTCGACCGCTCGTCGGACCACGTCTTCCAGTGGCTGCCCCGGGAACCGGCTGAACCGGCTGCACCGGCCGGACCCGGCCGGACCGGTGAAGGCACCGGCGAGGGTGCCGGTGACCTGCACGGCGACGCCGTGGGCGTGGAGGTGGGCGACCTGCGCCCGCGCTTCGCCGAGTTGGAGGAGCACCTGCTGCGCCACGGCAAGGTCCGGCACTGGTCGGAGTGGTGGGACCAGTACGTCGAGCAGCCGCTGACCGGCGCGGACCACGACACCTACCGGCAGGCCATGGCACTGGTCGGCAGCCTGTTCCGGCGGCTGGGTCCCGGGGGCGACCGGCTGGCCGACGACGAGGAGCGCGAGCGCTACATGTGGACCCGGATCCACGAGCACCTCGCCTCCTCCGGCGCCGACCCCGCGCACTGCCTGTACGTGTGCGGCGCCTTCCACGCGGTCAGCACGGTGCCCGAGTTCGGGCTGGCGTCCGGCGTGCGGGACTACGTCGTCACCCCCCGCACGGCCACCCGCTGGCTGTACGGGCTCATCCCCTCCAGCCACTCGGCCATCGAGGCCCAGTTCGGCCTGGCCCAGGGATCGGTGTCGATCGCCGCGGCGACCTGGGCCAAGGCCACGACGCGCGGCGGCGTCACCCCGTACCGGCTGGGAGGGCAGCAGGGCACGCGCTCGCGCGCGAAGACCGCACGGGCCGCGCGGGCCGGGGAACCGGTCCCGCCGGAGCCGGTGACCGACCGGCTGTCGGGATTCCTCGCCACCCCGCCCGCGCTGGACGGCCTGGACGAGGCCGAGCTGCGCGGATGGTGCGTCGACATCGTGCGGCTGGCCCGCCGCAACGGCTACCTGGCCAGCACGGCCGACGCCATCGCCGTGTTCGAGACCTCGATCCTGCTCGCGGGGTTGCGCAACCGGGCCAGGCCGACGCCGTACGACTTCCAGGACGCCGCCGTCACGTGCATCGAGAAGGACGTGGTGCCGGGCCGCCGCGACATCCGCCGCCTGTGCGAGATCCTGCTGGGCGGCGACCGGATCGGCCAGGTCGGCTACCACGCGCTCCCGCCGCTGGCCCGCGACGTGTACGACCGGCTGGAACCGCTCGGGCTGGACCTGAGCAGGCGCACCCTGCAGCGGGCGCTGCTCGACCTCACCGTCGATCCCGAGCTGGTGCCGTGCTCGGATCTGCTGTGGAAACTGCGCTACCTGCTGCCCGAGGACGCGGTCCGGCCCATCATGGGGACGCGCCGCCTGGGTGAGCGGCCGATCCAGGAGAGCTGGGACATCGCGATCGGCCGTCACCAGCGGTCGATCATCGAGCTGGGCTACGAGGGCGTCACCGTCGAGCAGGTGCTGGAACAGCGGCTGCGCCGCAAGGTGTGGGAGCCGCGGGCCACCGCGGGCACCGCCCTGGCGGCCGTGGAGGACGCCATCCTCTACCTGGGCGGCCGCCGCCTCACCGACGAGCTCGGCAACCGCGCGGTGGAACTGCTCGCCGCCGAACGCACCGTGGACGACGCTCCCGAGGTGCTGCACCGGATCCGCAGGTTGCTGGCCCACTACCGGGCCACCCAGCCGGACCTGCCGGCCTGGTGCGAGGCGTTCGTCACGGCCGGCTACGCGCACTACTGCACGCTGCTGCCGACCGCCTTCGTGGACGAGGACACCGGTGTCCGCCAGGTCGGCGCCACGCTGGGCTTCCTGTTCGGCATGGAGAGCCTCGCGCTGTCGCTGGGCTGTGACCGGACCCAGCTGGAGCTGGCGGTGCGGCAGTCGCACCCGGAGGCTCCCGCCAAGGTGGCGCTGCTGTGGGCGGCCAGGACCCAGCTGGGCCTGCTCCCGCAGGCCGAGCTGCGCGCCCGGTGTGACGAGCTGCTGGCCAACCCGCTCGTCATCCCCTCCTTCCCGCTCTACCTGAGCGGGTTCGTCCAGGCTCTGGAGCCGGTTCCCGCCCTCGCGCCGTTCGTGGTCGAGGTGCTGTCCAAGGCGTTCGCCCGGCTGCCCGACCCGGTCCTGCTGCCGTGGCTGCCGACGCTGATCACGACGCTGCGGCGGCACGCGCTGGAGCTGGTGCCCGTCCTCGTCCGCGAGGCGGGGCGGACCTTCCCCGGCGGGCTGGCCGAGCTCGACGCGTGGGTCCCGCCGTGGGAGAGATCGGCGCCCGCGCCCGCGAAGGCGGTCCGGCGCGCGCCGGGCGGGCCGGTGGCCGCCCTGCTGGCCGGACATCCGCAGGCGTGCGACGCCGTGGCCGCGCTGCTCGGCCACCCGGCGGAGTGGCCGGCATCCGGCGACGACACGGCGACGGGCGCCGGCGGCACGGCGGCGGGCGAGCTGCTCGCCCGGTACCCGGCGACGACCGGCGCGGTCGCGGCGCTGCTCACCGGCTGAGGGCGCGGGCGCCGGTGCGGGCGCGGTGCCGCTCACCGGCTGAGCGGCGCGGTCGCGGCGAGCGGCGCCGGCCGAGGGAACGGACGCCGGCGCGAAACGGCGAGATCCCGTCCGATCGACATGATCGAGCGGGATCTCACCGTTGCCAGGTCTCGCCCCCGGTGTCCCCGGCACAGGCCGGCCGACCGGCCTCGAAAGCGTCTTCGGGATGTCGAAAACATCGTTGAAGATGACGAAAGCGTCTTTGAGGATGACGCGGGAAAGGCGCAGCCGTCCTATGGTCACGCTATGCCGGTACGAGCCCTCCGGGCGCTGCTGCGAGGTGTCCCGCCCAGCCTGCTCGACGGGACGCTCGCCGTCCTCGTCGCCGTCGCCGCGACAACGATGATCGGCGTGTCCGCCGAGCCGGGCGCCAGGCCCCCGGACGCGGCGGCCTACGCCATCGGCGCGGGGATGGGCCTGGTCCTGCTCGCCCGTCGCGCCTGGCCGCTGCCGGTCCTGGTGGCCAGTTGCGCGCTGGTGCTGGTCTACCACTCCCTCGCCTACCCGAGCCTGTCCGTCGCGATCGTCCTGGGCGTGGCCACGTACACGGCCGCGGAGCGCGGACACTTCGGCTGGGCGGCGGTGGTCGTGGGCGCGCTCAGCGTCTACAGCGTCGGCTACCGCGCGATCGTCGTCCGGGACCCGGTGCTCAGCCTCCTCGTCGAGAAGGCGGCGCTCCAGGCGGCGCTGCTGGCGGCCGTGCTCTTCCTCGGCGAGGCGGCGCGGAGCAGGCAGGCGCTCGCGGAGGAGGTGCGCGAGCGGCTGCGGATCGCCCAGGAGGCCAGGGAGGCCGAGGCCGAGCGCCGCATCGAGGCCGAGCGGCTGCGGATCGCCCGGGAGCTCCACGACGTGATCGCCCACACCGTCACGGTGATCCAGGTGCAGGCCCAGGTGGCCCACGAGCTGTTCGAGGAGAGGCCCGAGCGGAGCCGGCAGGCGGTGGCGGTGATCCGCGAAGCAGGTGTCGAGGCCATGAGGGAGCTGCGGTCGACGATCGGCCTGCTGCGCCACCTCGATCCCGGCGGGGAGCCCCGCTCTCCCGTACCCCGTCTGTCGAGCGTGCGGGACCTCACCACGATGGCGGAACGGGCGGGACTCCACGTAGGCTGGAACACTCGCGGGGAGCCGTACGACCTTCCGGCGGCGGTCGACGCGAGTGCCTACCGGATCATCCAGGAGTCGGTGACGAACGTGATTCGGCACTCGGGGGCGAGCGTGGTCGAGATGACCGTCTCCTACGAGCCGTCGGGCGTCTCCATCGAGGTCGTCGACGACGGCGGAGGGCCGGGAGGGTCCGAGGAGGGGCCGCCCGGCCACGGCCTGACCGGGATGCGGGAGCGCGTCACCGCGCTCGGCGGCCACCTCACCGCGGGCCCCGTTCCCGGCGGGGGATTCCGCGTGCACGCCTGGCTGCCCACGAAGGAGGGGCCCCGGTGAGCACGCGCGTCGTCCTGGTGGACGACCAGACGCTGGTGCGCGCCGGCTTCCGCGCGCTGCTCGAACGCGATCCCGGCATCGTCGTCGTCGGGGAGGCGTCCGACGGGGCCGAGGCCGTCGAGCTGGCACGCGGGGAGCGGCCCGACATCGTGCTGATGGACATCCGCATGCCGGTCCTGGACGGCATCGAGGCGACCCGGGCCATCGTGGGCGACGCCTCGCTGCGGGACGTGCGGATCGTCATGCTCACCACCTTCGAGGTCGACGAGTACGTCTTCGACGCGTTGCGGGCCGGTGCCAGCGGCTTCCTTCTCAAGGACACCGACCCCGACGAGCTGCGCAGGGCCGTCCACGTGGTGGCCAGGGGGGAGGCGCTGCTCTCCCCCGGCGTCACGCGCCGCCTCATCGAGGGCTTCGTCACCGGAGAGCGCCCCCACCGGCTCGACGACACGCCTCTGGGCGTATTGACAGAACGCGAGAAGGAGATCGTGGGACTCGTCGGCGGCGGGCTGTCCAACGAGGAGATCTCCCGGCGCGTCTTCATCAGCCCGGCGACGGTGAAGACCCACGTGGGCCGTGCCCTGTTCAAGCTGGGGGCGCGGGACCGCGCGCAGCTCGTGGTGATCGCCTACGAGACGGGTCTGGTCGTTCCCGGCGTACGGTGAGCGGGCCGCGTACGCCCGGCGATGCTTCCCGGCCTGCGGTGAGCGGGCCGCGCACGCCCGGCGGCGCCTCCCGGCGTACGGTGAGCGGGCCGCATACGCCCGGCGGCGCTTCCTGACGCCCCCACGGGATGACGACCGGCCCCTGGACGCGCCTCTAGCGTGCGAGACCATGGAGCCACTCGACCTCGCCAGGCTTGAGTTCGCGCTGACGACGAGCCTGCACTTCCTCTTCGTCGCGCTGACCCTCGGTCTCGCGCCCCTGATCCTGTACATGCAGGCCAGATGGGTGTTCGGCGGCAGGCCGGTGTACGAGCGGATGACCCGGTTCTGGGGGCAGATCTATCTCGTCAACTACGCGCTCGGCATCGTCACGGGCATCGTGATGGAGTTCCAGTTCGGGCTCAACTGGAGCGGCCTGGCGAAGCTGACGGGGGACGTCTTCGGCGCGTCCATCGCGTTGGAGACCCTGGTGGCGTTCTTCCTGGAGTCCACCTTCCTCGGGTTGTGGATCTTCGGATGGCACCGGCTCCCCCGGATCGCGCACCTCGGCGCGTTCGCCGTCGTCACGCTGACGGCCTACGCCTCGGCGTTCTTCATCATGGTGTCGAACTCCTTCATGCAGCATCCGGTCGGGTACGAGAGGTACGGGGCGGGCATCCGCCTGACCGACTTCGGCGCGCTGGTGGGCAACCCCGCCCTGACGGTGGCCCTGGCCCATCTGCTGCCGGCCGCGCTCAGCGTCGGGGCGTTCTTCGTGGCCGGTGTCAGTGCCCACCACTTCGTCCGGCGCACGCGGGACGTCGACTTCTTCCGCCGCTCGATGCGCGTGGGCCTGGTGGTGGCGGCCGTGACCGCGCCACTGGTCATGGTCACCGGCATCGCGCAGTTCCCGGTGATCGGCGGCTTCCAGCCCGCCAAGACTGCGCTGACCGGCGGCAGCGCCGAGGAGCTCGCCAGGGCCCGGAGCCTGCTCGCCGCCCGGTTCGGGCCGGGCGACCTCACCCCTCCCGCGTGGATCCACGAGGTCAGCCAGGTCATGGTCTACATCGGCCAGATACTGGCGCTGCTCTCCCTGATCCTCCTCCCGCTGATGGTCTGGCGCTGGAGCGTCCGCCTGCGGCCGCTGCTGTACGTGATGGTGTTCCTGATCCCGCTCCCGTTCGTCGCCGTCATCTGCGGATGGGTGGTCCGGGAGGTGGGCCGCCAGCCCTGGGCCGTCTACGGCCTGCTGAGAACCGAGGAGGCGCTCGGCGACATCGGCACGGTGGCCATCACCGGATCGCTGGTCGCGTTCACCGCGGTCCTGCTCCTGCTGGCCGTCGTCGACCTCTCGCTCATCGCCCACCTCGTCCGGCGCGGCCCCGACGAGGACGTGCTCAGGCTCGGCGCCAGGACCCTGCCGGCGCCGGAGGCCGACGCCGCCACTCACCTGTCGCCGGAAAGGGAGGAAACGCCATGGACGTCGTCTGGCTACTGATCCTGGGGCTGATCCTGGTCGGCTACTTCGTCCTGGAGGGGGCCGTCCTCGGCGCGGGGCTGCTGCTGGGCAGGTACGGCACGCGCGACGACACGGACGTCTCCGTGGCCGCTTTCGCACCGTTCGTTCTGGCCAACGAGGTATGGCTGGTCGCCGTGGCGGGCGTGCTGATGGGCGCGTTCCCGCTCGTGGAAGGAGAGATCATCTCGGGGCTCTACCCGTTCGTCGTCACCGGCCTCGTCGGATGGGTCGTCCGTGACGCGGGGCTGTGGTTCAGGCTCCGCCGTACGGGGGGCGCCTGGCGGCGCCTGTGGGCGAGGGCGATCGTCGTCGGCAGCGGGTTGCTGGCCGTCGCGTGGGGGTTCGTCATCGGCAACCTGCTCCTCGGCCTGCCCGGGACGCCGCTGTCGACCGGCAGGCTGTTCGCCCCCTACGCGGTGCTGTGGGCGGTGACCCTGCCCGCGTTGCTCGCGGCGCACGGCACGGCCTTCCTGGCCCGCCGCCTGCCCGGCCGTCTCCGTCCCGACGTCCGGCGGCTCGGGGTCAGGGTCACGAGGCTCGCCCTGGCGCTCACCGCCGTGGCGACGGGCGGCGGCCTCGCGGTGACCGTCGTCACCCGGGGGCTCGGCGACGTCCCGGCGATGCTCCCCCTCCTCGCCGCCGTGGCGGCGCTGTGGTGGATCCGGTCCCGCCCGTTCGACGGAGGCGGCCGGGTCCTCGCGCTCAGCGCCGTGGCGGTGAGCGTCCCCGCCGCCGCGGCCGGGCTGGCCGTCGCGCCCGGCCTGCTGGCCCACCCGGCGAGCGGGCGGGCTCTGGCGGTGCTGACCGCCTACGGGCTCGGCGCGCTCGTCCTCGTCGTCGTCGCGCAGGTGTGGGCCTGGCGGCTGTTCGACAGGCGCGTCGAGCCGGACGCCCCGTCCTTCTTCTGACGTCACCTGCGTTTCTGCTCCCGCTCCCGCGGAGAGCACCACCCCTTGGCCGAGGGCACCACCCCTGAACGTCCCGCCTGGCGAAGACCGTCCAGGCGCCACCGACGGACAGGCCCGCCCAGGCGGCGAGCACGATCAGGGCCGGCGCACGGTTGCCGGGCGATGACCACGATGCCCTGTTCACATGCTTGTACTTAAGGTATGGCTCCGGGGATCGCGGATCACTTCGCGAGCCGGCGTGTTCAGCCGACGTGTCGGAAAGGACGGTCCGCGCCGTGCCGGGTGGGACCGGTACACGGTGGCAGGCCGTTCCGAGGTCGTTCGGCCGGCGCTTCCCAGCCGGCTCGCCGAACCACCGGACAAGCCTCGCGCTTCGCGGCGGCATCCGTGCCACCTGTGTCCGCGGACAACGTGTCCCCGCCCTGACCAGGGTCTTCCTCGTTATCCGCGGATCGTCTCGACCTGGATGTCGTCCTCCACGCGGTGAATCGTTGAGGCCATGACACCCACACATGAGCACCTGAGTACGACCGGTCACTGGATCGACGGCGCGATCGTCGACGCGAGCGGCGACACCATCGACGTCGTCAACCCCGCCACCGGCGACGTCGTCGCGACGATCCCGGCCGGCACCGCGGCCGACGTCGACCGCGCCGTCGCGGCGGCGCGGGCCGCCTCCCCCGGATGGGCGGCGACCGAACCGGCACAGCGGGCTTCGATCATCCAGCGGCTGGCCGACGAGCTGTCCGCGCGCAACGAGGAGATCGCGCAGGCCGTGACCGCCGAGATGGGTGCCCCGATCACCCTGGCCCGCCTCGGCCACGCGGGTTTCCCCGTCGCGGTCGCGTCCGCGACGGCCGGCCTCGCGGCCGGGTTCCCGTGGACCGAGGAGATCGGCAACTCCCTCGTCGTCCGCGAACCCGTCGGTGTCGTCGGCGCGATCACCCCGTGGAACTTCCCGCTCCAGCAGATCATGACGAAGATCGCACCCGCGCTGCTGGCCGGGAACACCGTCGTGCTCAAACCCGCCGAACTCGCCCCCCTGACGGCACGACTGTTCGCCGAGGCCGCGAGCGCCGCGGGTATGCCCGCGGGCGTGTTCAACGTGGTGTACGGATCCGGGCCCGTCGTCGGCGAGGCGATCGCCGCCCATCCCGACGTGGACATGGTCTCGTTCACCGGTTCCACGGAGGTGGGCAAACGCGTCTCGGTCGTCGCGTCGGCCACGGTCAAGCGGGTCGGGCTCGAGTTGGGCGGCAAGTCCGCCAACCTCGTGCTCGAGGACGCCGACCTGGACCACGCGGTCGACGAGACGCTCGTCTACGCCTGGACCAACAACGGTCAGGCCTGCGGAGCGTGGACCCGCATGCTCGTCCCGGCGGCCCGGCATGACGAGATCGTACGGATGCTCGTCACGGCGGCGAAGGCCTACACCGTCGGAGACCCCACCGACGAGGCCACCCGGCTCGGCCCCCTGGCGTCGGAGCGGCAGTGGAGCCGCGTCAACGGCTACATCGAACGCGGCATCGCGGACGGGGCGACCCTCGTCGTCGGCGGCCCCGGCCGGATCCCCGGCCTGGAGCACGGCGCGTACATCCGGCCGACCATCTTCGCGAACGTCGACCCGGACTCGGTGATCGCGCAGGAGGAGATCTTCGGACCCGTGCTGTCCGTCATCCCCTACGACGACGAGGACCACGCGGTCAAGATTGCCAACAGCACGATCTACGGCCTCAACGCCGCCGTGTTCGGCGAGGACGAGCACGCCCTGCGGATCGCCGGGCGGCTGCGGGTCGGGCAGGTGTACATCAACGGCGCCCGGTTCAACCCGCTCGCCCCGTTCGGCGGATACAAGCAGTCCGGCAACGGACGCGAGATGGGCCGCGCGGGCGTGGAGGAGTTCACCGAGCTCAAGGCCATCCAGCGCTAGCCCCGCGTTCCGCGCGTGACCCCGATCCACCTGGGGTGACCACCCGTCGCACCGGATCAGACGGAGCTGCCGGCCCGCGACGGTGCGACGGGTGCGGAAACCGGGATCGGTCGGCCTGCACATGAGAACGGCACCTCGCCCGGGACCAGTACCTCGGGACTTCCGAAACGCGTCGCCTGCACCACCCGCATGTCAATCGCTCCCCCGCACTCGGCCCACCCGTACACCGGCGCAGAGAAGTCTCCAACCTCAACCGGAGTCGAGGTCAAGCGACCACGAACGGCGGCACACCGCTCTCGACCCTCATGATCCAGGCCATTGCCCGTCTCGCCCGGCCGGCCTTCGGATTCCACCCGAACAACGCCGGTGTCCGTCAAGCCGACGTTTTCCACGAGGACACGTTCTCGTAATCCGCGTGAGGAGTACTTGAGGGGCCACCCGTGAACGCATCGCGCCTTTGCCGGGCGGCCTGCCGGCGAGACCGTTCACCGTGGACCGATACTGCCGTTCGTGCCCCAGGAGTTTCGAATACGCACGGGAAGAATGCACGATCCGGCCTTTACGTATTGTCGACTCGACAACTATCGTCCTGAACAGGGTGATATGTTGATGCTTCGCATCAATTGGAGCCTGGGATGCGCGTCCTCATCGTTACGGATTCGTTTTCGCCGAGAATGGACGGGGTGGCGGTCTCCGTCGAC
The DNA here is from genome assembly GCF_052983175.1 of Streptosporangium sp. G12. Lineage (NCBI taxonomy): Bacteria > Bacillati > Actinomycetota > Actinomycetes > Streptosporangiales > Streptosporangiaceae > Streptosporangium > Streptosporangium sp. G12. The sequence goes on from NZ_JBRIQO010000036.1 coordinate 28,120, forward strand.
TCTCTGATTCACGGCCTTGTCTCCGCCGGCCATGATGTGGGAGTGGTCTTTCCGGGGCGGCGCTCGGAGTACAGGGTGGACGAAACAGGCACTCAGCGGTGGCGCGTGTCGTCGTTCAGGACGCCGTTGGACGGATATCCGCTCTCTCTGGCCTCCGCGAGGAGCATCGCACGAATTATTCGTGTTTTCGAACCGGATTTCGTCTCCGTTCAGACCATTGGCTCTCTCGGGGTGGCGTCTCTGCGCGCGTCGCACCGGCTGGAATCGCCTGTCGTGCTCTCCTGGCATACGGATTTCGAGTCCTACCTCAATAAATATCGGCTGGCGTGGCTGTTCATACTTCCCTCGTACGTTCTCCTGAGGGGAGGAGGTGTTCGGTTGTGCCGCGACGTGATGAGGAAGGCAGCCGGCGCCGGCAGGTCCGGTGTCATTCGGGAGATCCTCGCGTACGTGGCCGATTCCGCTGACCTGGTGGTCGCCCCGTCCGCCAAAACCGCTTCCTACCTGAAGGGCCTGGGAGCCGAGCGGCCTGTTTTCGTGCTGCCCACCGGCGTCGAGGAATCGGAGTTGAGGGGAGGAACACCGCCGGAGGGGCTGGTCGAGTCCATCGAAGCCACTCCGGAGGGAAGCCGCGTCGTCTACGTCGGCCGTCTGAGCCGGGAGAAGGGAATCGATTTTCTGGTGGAGGCGTTCGGGCACGTCATGAAGCACCGGCCACGAGCGGCTCTCATCCTCGTGGGCCCGTGCGAAGACCCGAGAACGTGGCTTCGACTGCGTGCGGCGCAGGCGCGTCTGGGAGCGAACCTTCTCGTGGCGGGCCCCGTGGAGCGTCGAATACTGTCGGACCTCTACCGTCGGGTCGATGTCTTCGCCACCGCCTCCGTCACGGAGACACAGGGAATCACGGTGTGGGAGGCCGCCCTCGCGGGACTACCCGTCATCGCCAGGGATGACTTTCTCGACGAGGAGGTCCGTGAGGAGGTCCTGGGCGGCCTGCGGACACCGGAGGAGTTCGGGAACGCGATTCTGGGTCGCATCGATCGGGACAGCCGGGCCGGGAAGGGCTGCAGGACGCGGGTGGGGCCCACCGGTACCGACAGGGCGCGACTGCTCGTGGCGGCGGTCGGCCATGTGCTGTCCGGTGAAACCGGCGGATCAGCCCGGCCTGGTCCGTGGTTTTCGCGAGACGGAGCCTGGCGCGAAGAACGATGACGTGCACGGAGCCTGGCCCGAGGGACGATGACGTGCGTGGAGGCGAATCAGATCGGCATGGTTCCGGCCTCGGCGTCCACCGCCGGGTGGGCGCCTGCCGCAGGGGTCATGACACCTCCGTCACAGGCGAGCCGGCCGGTGTCACCGGTGAGGATGGTCGATCGCCAGGTCCGCGAGCCGTGAGTTGACCTCGGGAAACGAGCCGTCGCCGAACAGGATCCGCGCCGCCAGGGCACGACCGGCACGACCGCGTAGCGCGGTCACCGCCGCCTCCGCCGCGGCGGGGGATCGGATGCCGGCGAACACGCGGCGCAGCAACAGCCGGCCTCGGAACCGGGTCCGCAACGCGTGCCCGTCGTAGCGGCCGAGCACGCGTCGGTCGCCGGTACGCAGGTACCCGGCGGTGACCGCCGCGGCCAGTTCGGACATGCGCAGGCAGGGGTCCAGCCCCCCGGCCGTCAGTGGCGACACCGCACCCGCCGCGTCTCCGACGAGCAGCCCGGCGGGGCACGCCAGCCGTCGCAGCACGCCGCCGACCGGGATCGGACCACCCCTGCGCTCGACCGGCCCGGCCGGCGGTGTGCCGCCGGGCGCGTCCGCGGCGAAGGCGTCCAGCAGGTGGCGGACGCCGGTGCGCATCGCGTTCGGGTATCCCGCGACGCCGACATGCGCGTACCGGCCGTCGTCGATGACCCATCCCAGGTACCCCGGAGCGATCCGGGGGTCCAGCACGCAGTGGAACGCCGGGATGGCCGTGCCCGGCGCGATCGGGTGGACGATCTCGGCACCGACGAGGAAGCGCCGGTTGACATCGAGGCCGAGATCACGGGCCACCCGGGAGCGGGCGCCGTCCGCGCCGACGACGAACCGGGCCGTCACCGGTTCCGCACCCTCGAACCGCACGAAACCCATCGACGCGTCGACGTACCGTACGCCCAGCAGGACCCGCGCCCCGGCCGACTCCGCCGCGCGGTGCTCGTGCTCGTAGACGGCCGCCATGTCGGCCACGCGGTACTCGTCCCGGTCGCTGGTGAGCCGGATCGGCGCCCGCCGCGACGGCGGATACAGCAGCACGTCCCGGATACCCGGTCCGAGCAGGTGATCCGGCACGTCGAAGTCCTCGAGGGTGCGGCGCACGAAGATCCCTGTCGTGCGGATGCCCGTCGACAGGGACCTGCGACGGTCGACCACCGTCACGCTCAGTCCCCGTCGCGCGAGCAGGCGGGCTGTGCGCAGGCCGGCCAGGCCCGCACCCACGACCAGTACATCCACTGTCTGCATACCTTGCGACGGTAGGGGCGACGCCTCATCCGTACGATGGTTTGCACGCTACCTGCCCCATACCTCCACACCGCCGCCACACTCGAGACCGTGGACCGCTCCTCTGGCGAGAGGTGGCCGCAGAACCGGCGTCGGGCTCCTCGAAAGCCCGCGCCGGGGAACTTCGGACGCTCGCTCAGGGTCACGCACCGACGTGGGCGGGGAGAACGTGGCGATCGGCGTAACCGGCCGGCCATCGCTACGCCGCTCTCCTGGCCGGGTAGATGAGGATGAGATCCACGCCGGGCCGGGTGTACAGGCGCAGCCGGTAGAGGCCGGGACCGCTGCGCGCGAGATCGGGGAAGCGCACCTTGCTCGCCGACAGCGTCTCCATCACCAGGCGACCCGATTCGCTGACGATGTCCGCCTCGACCACCGCGTCCCAGCCTTTGCGTCGCGGGGGTGGCGGGGCCGAGCGCAGCGCCTTCGCCGTCACACAGGTCGCCCAGTCCTGGCTGGGGGTGAAGATGAGGGCCAGCTGACCGCTGGTCGCCAGGGTGTCGACCGGTTTCGCGCTCCAGATCGCCGTGGAATCTTCCTCGGTGTCCGCTTCCGCGTCGTAGATGCCGTAGGGCTGAGTGTCCCAGTCGTAGTAGGACGCGGTCGCCTGGAACCGGGTACGCAGCGCGGGCCACGGGTCGCGGCACCGGGCGTCCTCCTCGCGCGCCTCGCGCGCCAGCCGCTCGCGCACGAGGTTCTCCTTCTCTGCCTTCTGCTGGTCCATCTGCGCGGACGACAGCAACAGATCCGGATGTTTCCGTCCGACCGCCTCCGGGCAGAGCAGCGCGAGCAGCGCGGGCCGAGCCTTGACCGGCTCCCCGGCCGCGAACCTGGCGCACGCGTCCCTGCCCCTGCCGAGCAGGGCCTGGTCCGAGACATGCCGGCCGGGCTTGGTCACGCTGCACAGGTAGGCCCGATCGCGCTTGTGGACCGGGATGTCCGCGACACGTGGCGGTTCCGACCACGCCCAACATTCCGCGAACTCATCGTCCTGCCGTCCCATGAGGCCATCGCCCTGCCAGCCCGTGAGCCCATTGCTCTGCCAGGTGTAGGTGAGATGTGGACGGCCCTCGGGTCCGACGACCACCAGCGGGAGGACGGCGGCCGCGGCCGCGACCGCCGTGGGCACTCGCAGAGGCGCCTTCCGCCTCGGCTCACGGCTCAGCTCATGGGCCGTGCGCGCCAGCCAGACGATGTAGAGCACGTTCATCGCCTCGGCGATCGACTCGATCGGGCCGCCGCGCGTCAGGGCGTCCACGAGCTCCACCAGGAACGCGCTCGCGAACGTGCCCGCACCGATGAGGAGCGTCACCCGGTTCCAGCGTCCGTCGCGCCGCTGGGCGAGCAGGAGCATCACCATCACGACGAACGTGGCCACCACCGCGGCCATGGCAGTCGCCCGGTAGGCCGAACTCACGAAGAACCGGAGCTCTGAATCGTCCGCCAGGCTGTTCGCGAGCGATATGGCCGGTTCCACCAGTCCGAGCAGGAGCAGAGCCAGCCGGAAGGACCGCCCCGACCCGGTGAGCACCACCGTGAACAGCACGAGCGCGGGCACCCAGAGCGCCAGCCCGATGACCGTCTCGACCAGGCCCGGGAGGAACGAGGGGATCAGCAGCCACACCACGTCGGCGTACAGCAGCAGCCGCAGCCACGTGGCCGCCCGGCCCATCGGCACGGCCGTGGGCGCGGGTCCCCGCAGAACCTGCCACAGCATCCACGCGTTCACCAGCCCGAGCAGCAGCAAGCCGCCCAGCACCAGAGGAGAACTCCCGACGCTCTCGCCGGGCGGGTACCACATGGTGACCAGCCATGCGGGTGTCGCGGTGCCGATCACCAGGCTGAGGATGATCGAACCGAGGGTGATGCCCAAGGAGGCAAAAGCCGCCAAACGGTGTATGCGCACGATGAAGCATGATCGTAGTACGACCGGGCGACGCTCTCGCGAAGGTCCGGTGAGGTCCCCCCGGAGCCGGTCGGCCCGCACGGTCCACGGCCGTTCCCGGCCCGGCGGCCCGGCCTTCCCCGTGGTGGCCGACCCGAAGGGTCGCGTCGTCGGCCGAAGCTCCACACCCGCTCCGGCCTGGCCACCGGCCGGCTTGAGGCGTGCTCACCGGTTGGGAGACTTGCGGTACGTGACCGGCTCGTCCCCCTTCCCGGGGAACGCCATGATCAGCAGACGTTGGCCGTTCTCCTGCTTTCCCTTCCACGTGAACCAGTCGTAGTGCACGCGGACGAAATACTCGATCGTGCCTCTGGGGCCGATCCAGAGGTACCTGCCGTGCGCGAGGTTGACGGCGGCGGGGATCAGCGGGAGCACGATCGCCACGGCGGGCAGCGGCCACCGCCTGGTCGCCGACCGCGCCGGCGCCTGCCTCGGGACCGGCCACGGACACCACCTGCGCGATGACGCCCATCCGGACGGTCGCCGCGCTCCAGCGGGGATCCCTGGCCTGGGCGATCAGGATCGACACGGACCACGCCAGCCAGACGTAGCCGTACCCTCCGGCAAGGGTGAAGATCCGCGCGACGGAGCCCAGGTCGAAGATGTCCGTGATTTCCTGGCCGACGCTGCTCACGCAGGCGACGACGCCGGCGACGAGCGAGAACAGCCGCAGCCTGCGGGAGACGATGTCACGGAGTACCAGGAAGAACAGCCAGACGATGGCCAGCTGCACGAAACCGGAGGTGATCGCCGTCACCGACCAGAACCAGTAAATCTCCAACGCCAGAATCAGCGGGACGCCGACGATGCTCGTCAGCCCGTAGCCGACGCTGACATACAGGGCGAGCCGCAGCAGGCCGACCTTCCTGCCCCGGCGTGTCAGCTCGCCGCGGGCGCGCCCGCGCAGCACCTGCCACAGGGCCCACGCCTGGAGCGCCCCGATGAGGACCAGGACGAGCGCCAGCCCCCACGGGACGGTGAACGTGTCTTCGTCCGGACCGAGGAACCAGCCCATGCTGGAGTCGCGGGTGACGACCTTCCAGAGGAGATCGCTCCGGTCGGTGGTCAGCGCGAAGCCGCCCAGCACGGCGATCGCGACGAGGTAGCCGAGCGCGATCAGGACGGCGATCCTGCCGAAACGGTAGCGACGCATGGCCATCTCTCGGGAGGGCGGAGCGGTCAAAGCGCCTAACCCTAGCGAGTCACCAGAAAGTTGATCAGGCTATGGCGAGTGCGGAGCTTTCGCGACCCGTTATCGCTTCTCGTCACGCCGCGGCGCCCGCCCACCGGGACGCCGGACCCCGCACCCGGTGGGCCCGAGGCGCCGCGCCGACGCGCTCGAGCCCGCCGTGAGCGTCAGGACGTGGCCACCGCCGCCCGGAAGCGTCACGAAAGCCCCGAGCCCCGAAAGCACTGTGCCCGGTCGTTACCGGCGTTCCAGGAGGACAACGGGGATCTCGCGGGTGGTCCGCTCCTGGTAGGCCGCGTACTCCGGCCTCGCCGACACCATCAGGCGCCATAGCGGCGGACGCTCCGCGGCCACGGCGGGACGCGCTCGCGCGGCGAAGGCCTCCGTACCGACCTGCACGGTGACGCACGGATCGGCGAGCAGGTTCAGATACCAGGCTGGATGGTGGTCCGCGCCGCGGTTGGAGGCCACCAGGACGTAGCGGTCGCCGTCGAGCCCGTAGACCAGCGCGGTGCGGCGCAGCGCGCCGGTTCTCCGGCCCCGGGTCGTCAGCAGTAGATCGTTCACGCCCGGCCGTGGCCGGCCGCCGGTCTCCCGGAAACGACGGATGTGCTCGGCGATCCAGGGATCCGGGCTGTCGTGGATCTCGGGCATCACGCCTCCCGGATGCTGACGGCGGCGCGGCGGTGGCGAGGGGCCTCGATCTCGTCGAGCAGCGCGATCGCGAAGTCCGCGTACGAGATCCTGGCGGCCGGGTCCGCATGATCGGCGATCCGGTACCGGCCGGTGCGCGTGTCGGCATGGTCGAAGTCGCCGGCCGGCGCGACGTACGTCCAGTCGAGGTCGCAGCCCTGAAGCACGGCGAGCCCCGCCGCGTGGCCGAGATAGAAGTCGCGGTACTCGTTGGGGTAACCGGGCTCTTCCATCAGGGGAGCACCCGACGCCCCGGGCATGATCGACGCGAGGCCGACCACCGCCAGCCGGCGCACGCCCGCCTCCGCCAGACCGGTGGTCAGGGCGCGAGCCGACGCGGTGAAGAACTCGTGAGGCGGCGCCGACAGGTCCGCGGCTGCGCTGACGGCCGCGTCATGCCCCGCGGCCGCGTGCGCGACGCTCGTCCCGTCCGTGACGTCGCCCGCCACCACCCGTACGTCGGCCAGGTCACTGTGGCCCGCGGGGTCACGCACCACGGCGGTGACCCGGTGCCCACGCCGGTGCGCCTCGGCGACGACCTGCCTACCGGCTCTGCCGCCCGCGCCGAAGACCACGATGTTCATCGCGAACCACCTTTCACCGGGGCCGGATCCCATCCGCCCGGCCGCTTCGCGGACGCTATCGAGGGCCGTGGTTACCGCTGGGATACCGGCTATCGTGAGGCCATGAGGGAACCCCTGCCCGCCGACATGTTCGACGAGCTGTGCCCGTCCTCGCTCAATCCGATCCGGTTCGGCGACAAGTGGGCGGCGCTCATCATCCGCTGCCTCGAACACGGGCCGCGCCGGTTCTCCGAGCTGCGCGTGCCGCTGAGCCGCGTCACTCCCAAGGTCCTCACCCGGTCACTGCGTTCCCTCGAACGGGACGGGCTGGTCAAGCGCACCGTCCACGCCGGCGCCACCCCGCGTGTCGAGTACGAGCTGACCCCGCTCGGCCACAGCATGCTCCGGCCGATGGCGATCGCCTGCGCCTGGACGCGGGAGCACTGGGACGAGTTGCTCGACGCCCGCGAGTCGTACGACGACAACGCCCGCCTCGACCGCGCCGGCTGACGCGCGTTGAGCCGCGACCCGTACGTGTCCACCGCCTCTGCCACCTGGTACGCCATCGGCCCGGGACGGATCGGACGCTTAACGATCACTTTCCGGAACAGGATGGATCGTTTCCCGCTCGTTCGGTGGCGTGTGGTGCGGGCGGTAGGCGACGGCCGCGACGATCGCGCTTGACAGGGCGACCACCGAGGCGGCCGTGAACGCCGCCGCTCCGCCGGTGTCCGACTCGCTCAGGTAGCCCGCGACGGCGGTTCCCAGGCCGTAGCCCGTCCACATGAAGGTGTTCAACCAGGCGAAGACCTCGGTTCGGTGGCGGGCAGGGCGGCACCTACGTGGAGGCGATGGGCGGTGAGTTCGCCACCGCCCTGGCGCTGATCGTGGACGGCTACGGGGCCGAGCGCTTCGGACGGTGCTCGGCCGATCGGTGCGACGCCGTCTACGTCGACCTCACGCGCAACGGATCGCGCCGGTACTGTGGCCCCGCCTGCACCGCCCGGGCCAAGAGCGCCGCGTACCGCAGCCGGCTGCGACGCTGAGAGATCCGCCCCCTGTCCGGTGATCAGGCCGGGGCCTGCTCCCGGCTCACGCGGGCGATCACGTCCAGCAGGGCGGTCACGGCAGGGAGGCGGAAAGGCGGCGCCAAGGAGGCCGCGTACAACCGGCGGGAGGGGAGCGAGGGAACGGTCGGCCTCCTCACCACCCCCGGGTGTACGGCGCCCCGCACCAGCGTGGGCACGAGCATGACGCCGGATCCGCCCGCGACCAGGGCTTGCCTGCCGTTCCAGTCCTCGCAGAAGAACCCGATCCGAGGGGGTCGGCCCAGGGCTTCGGCGAGCTGCGGGAGCGGGCCGAGGCAGTCGGGGTAACCGCCTTCGATCCACACCTCATCACACAGGTCAGGCAGCGGCACCTGGCTGAGCCGGGCCAGCCGATGGCCGGCGGGCAAGGCGACCTCGAACTCCTCATCCAGCAACGGCAGCAGATCGACTCCGGTGAGATCGGCGGGATCGAGGGGCTCGGCCGACGAGTCGTGCTTGGCCGCCGGCGGATCCGCGTACAGGTTCCAGGCGGTGACCAGGGTGAGGTCGATCCGGGCCTCTTTGATCGCGGCCATCGGCCCCGCGGCGTCCTCCCGCATCAGGCTCAGCCGCACTCCGGGGTGGGATCGGCTGAAACGCCTGATGACCTCCGGCATCAACCAGGTGTTCGCGCTGGAGAACGCCGACAGGCGCAGATGCCCGGTCTCGGCGCCGGTGAAGGCGTTCACCCGCATCTCCAGGGCCCGCAGGCGCGCCAGGACGTCCCGCGCCTGCTTGGCGACCATCTCACCGGCCGCCGTCGCCTTGACGCCGCGCGCGGTGCGCCGGAAGAGGGACACGCCGAGCCTGCGCTCCAGACCGCCGATCTGCCGTGACACGGCCGGCTGGGTCATCGACAGGGCTTCGGCCGCCGCCGAGAAGGAGCCGCGCTCCTCCACCTCGACCATCACCTGCAACGTCCAGGGATCGAGCATGTGCGAGCCACTCCCTCCGATCGGCCTGCCATGCGGACCACGCATGTCCCCCATAAGACATCCGCAGTGGTGTGCATATCACTCCCACGTGATCCTGGGAACCTCAGCGCTTCCCGACACCGAACTGCGAGGGCACAGCATGCACACAGGCTCCGGCGAACACCGGGAGTGGTCCGGCGCGGGCAAGTCGATCGTCGTCATCGGCGGGTACGGAGCGGTCGGCGGCGCGACCGCGCGACAGCTCGGCCTGTGGTTCCCCGGCCGGACCGTGGCGGCCGGGCGCGACCCGACGAAGGCGCGGACCTTGGCGCGATCCACCGGCGCCGCGGTCAGAGCGGAAGGCGTCGACGTCAGCGATCCCGCCGATGTGGATCGGCTGCTCGACGAGGCGGCCGTGGTCGTGATGTGCGTCGAGCGCGCCAACGCGGCACTGGCCGAGGCGTGTCTGCGGCGGGGGGTGCACTACGTCGACGTCAGCGCGTCCACCTCGGTGATCCGGGAGATCGAGTCGCTGGACGAGCTCGCGGCGCGGCACCGGGCGACGGCCGTTCTCAGCGTCGGCGTGGCCCCTGGGCTGACCAACCTGCTGGCCCGTCACTGTCTCGAGCGCCTCCCGTCAGGAAACAGGATCGACATCAGTCTCCTGCTGGGCCAGGGCGGCGACCACGGCGCGGACTCGGTGCGATGGATCGTCGCCGGCCTCACCCGCCCGGACGGGTGGCGGCGGCCCGGCACCCGGCGGGCACGCGTCCGGCTTCCTGGCTGGGGAACGCGGACCGTCCACCCGTTCCCCTTCTCCGACCAGCGGACGATCGGCGAATCGTCGCGGATCACGGCCACCACGCGGATCTGCTTCGACTCGGCCCTCGTCACCTCGGTCCTCTTCGGGCTCGCGACCATCGGATTCTTCACCCTGGCGGGCCGGTTGCGTGCCGAATCGCTGCTCACGTCAGCGCTTTCCCGGTGGCACCGCGGGTCCGACCGCTTCGTCGTCCACGTGAGGGCGTCGGACGCCGAGGGGAACGCGGTGTCGAGCACCGTCACGGGCCGCGACACCTGCCGGATCACCGGTGCCGTGGCGGCTCTGGTGGCTCGCGACCTGTTCACCGCCTCGCTTCCCGCCGGAGTCCTGCACATCGACGCGCTTCAGCCCTCCCGGCCTCTCCTCGACGAGTTGCGCGAGCACCTGACGACCGTCGATCACAACGCCCAGAACTGATTAGGAGACCCATGTCCCTCCCGAACGCCGCACAGGCGAACTCATGGAACGGGCCCGAAGGAGCCCACTGGGCCGAGAGCACGGACCGCACCACGGGCCGCAACACCGCCTTGCACCGGCTGTTGTTCGAGGCCGCGGCGATAGAGGAAACGGACAAGGTCCTGGACATCGGATGCGGCGCGGGCGAGACGACCATCCTGGCGGCTCGTCAGGCGTCCCGCGGATATGCCGTGGGTCTCGACCTCTCCCGGCCGATGCTGGAACGGGCCCGCGCCGACCAGGTCCGAACCGGGCTCGCCAACCTCCGGTTCGAGGAAGGGGACGCCCAGGTCCATCCCTTGGGCAACAGCGAGTTCGACGTGGCCATCAGCCAGTTCGGAATCATGTTCTTCGCCGACCCCGTGGCCGCCTTCGCCAATGTCGGCCGCGCCCTGAAACCCGCGGGCCGTCTCGTCTTCGTGTGCCCTCGGCGGATGACCCGATGCGAGTGGTACACCATTCCGATCTCCGCTCTGACCGGGCCTCCCGAGCCCTCCCCGAACGCGTACGAACCTGGGATGTTCTCGCTCGCCGACCGGGGGAGAATCGAGAACGTGCTCCACGGGGCCGGATTCCGGACGGTCACGGCGGCCTCCGCCGGCGTTTCCCTGTTCTTCGGCCAGGACGCCGCGAGCGCCGCCGGCTTCTTTCTCGGCACCGGCCCCGTTCGCGCGATTCTCGACGACGCGGTCATGACGGCCGACGCCGCCCGAACCGTTCTGGAGGATGCGCTGCGGCCTTACGCGGGTCCTGAAGGCGTCCGCCTGGGCGGAGAGCTTTGGGTGGTCACCGCCCGGCGGTGACTGTTCGAGGTCGCGCCGGAGGCCGCGCGCCCCTTTCCGTGGCCCACCGACCTCCTTACCCGTCCAGCGTCAGCTGTCTCGCCGGCTTTTCGCCGGCCATCGCGTCGTCCGATGATGAGATCGCTCTCCCGGTGCTCCGGCGCGGGCGACCGGCCGATCTCCGGCCCGTCCCCGACCAGGGCGCGGATCCTGTCACGCTTCAAGATCTACCTCAGGAAGGTCGATTCATTCGACCAGCCGGGACCAGGGGGTGAACCCCTTCACCTCTCCGGGTTCGCAGGGGCCGGTCACCAGGTGAATCCGCCGACGTAGGTTTCACCCCGCCAGACGACCCTGTGCGGGAAGGCGCCGGCGGCCGTCGGAGTGAGACCGACGCGGAGCAGTTCGTAGTCCTTGCCCCCGCACGGGCGGTTACCGGCCGTCGAATCGTTCTCGTTGTCCTTGCCGACCAGGAGATGCCGACCGGATCGGTCCAGCGCCATCGACACGATCTCGCCGCAACTCAAGGTGAGTACCGTGGTCACCTTCCGGTCCCCGTCGTAGAGGAGCAGCTCGGACGGCTGCTCGTAGCTGCCCTGGCGCACCCGCAGGGTCCGGCCGTCCGGCAGAGGATGAGGGAGAGTATGGCTGCCGTTGTCGCGGGGCGCCCGGACGAGCATCGCCGCGGACGGCGAATCCGACGCGGGCATCCGCACGTCAAGGGCGCCCTCCCAGGCCTTCACCAACTCCGGTCTCGGCGGGTATGTGACCCCGGTGAAGTGAAGGTCGCCGGGAAGCACCAGAGCGTGGGCGTCCCTCCAGTAGAACCCGTACGCGGCCGCCCGCCATTCGACGTCCGGGTCGAGGACGCCGACGTAGGTGGTCTGCTCGTGATCGCGGCCCTCGGTCCGGCGGCTGTAGGCGATACGGCCCTCGGGCGACAGCACGATCCGGTCGACGCTCCCGTTCAGCCTGCCCGACAGCGCCTGACCCAGCTTCGCCTGACCGTCGGCGTCCACCGTCAGGCGGTGGATGCGTGAGACGAAGCCGCGCGGCGACCAGGAGTCCTGGCCCTGCCGCAAGGTCACGCTCACCACGTACTCACCCGGCTCCCGGGCGGCGGCCACCGCGTTGACCGGGATGGCGCGCCTGCCCAGGTAGGGCATGTACTCATGGGCGATGCGGCCCGTGTCCAGGTCCACCGTCTCCAGATAGCCCGCGGTGAGCAGCGCGTACCGGGGAGTGCCGTCATCCGCGACCGGTGGCGCCGCCAGTCGCTCGGGCAGGATCCGTACGGCCTGCACGACGAGCACGATCACCCCGAGCGCCGCGACCAGCCTCAGCACTGAGCCCCGGTCCGGGCGCACGCGCGTCCCGGCGGCGCCCGCGAGCAGGATCATCGTCAGTGGCGAGATCACCCAGGCCAGAACCACCGGCAGGACGCGGAACGGCTCCGGGTCCGGCAGGCAGCCGGGCGGCGGCTCCACGGGCGGCCTGAGCACCTCCGCGGCGACCGCCAGCACCTCGGGCAACGCGACGATCACGAACCCGGCGACCGCGGCCATCAGGTGGACGCGGGCCTTGTCGCGCCTGGCCACGAACAGCGCGATCATCGCCAGGACGAACGGTCCCGCCAAATACAGTTCGCCCGACGCCACCTCGGCCACGTCGGCGATTGTGCGGCGGACAGGACCCACCGGGTGCAGGGTCGGTGGCCCGACACACGTGACGTGCCGCGGGGGCGTCAGCACATCCCAGACGATCTCCCATAACGCGTACGAGGCCGCCAGCCACCACCAGAACACCGGATGGCGCCGCCGCGGTCCGAGAGGAGACACGGAGAGCACAGCGGCCCACCCTTTCCGCATGATCGCCCAGAATGATCAGGAACCCTACCGGGCCGGACAAGCAGCGCGTACGGCCTTAATTGGGCACAGCAGGATCCGCGTATCAAGGGCGGACAACACTCGGGCGCGCGTCGGCGCGGCCGTAGACCAGGATGCGCCGCGACGCGTTCCTGAACTCCTCGATCGCTTCGTCGTCCGCCTCGCGGCCGCCGCACGCGCTCGGAGGAGCCCGCACCTCAGGCCGCCGGGCGGGATACGGCTCAGCGCGCCGGCCACGAGCGTCGACCGCTTCATGACGCGAAGTCATCGCCTCAACAGATCACTCGGCATCTGCCCACGGTCAGATACGCGCATCCGTCTGGGGTCTCACCACCTGCTCGTGCCCGCCCGCCAAGATGCGACCCGAGCCAGACGCGCGTCCCCCGCGTCGTCCCTCACCATTTCGGTGTGCCCGGACATACCGGTCCGGGAACACCGACACGGACAGGACGGGCAGCAATCCATGAGCACTGATCTTCGCGGGCGCGTCACGCGATGGCGGCGGACCGGCGCGGACCGGCGGGCCGCCAACGCCGCCGCCAACCTGGACCGCCAACCCCCGTTTCCCGGCCGATGGGTGAGCGCCGTCTCGCTGATCGGCGGTCCCGCCCTGATCATGGCCGGGACTCTCCTGCGCTCCCCGTTCTACTACTTCGTCCCTTATCAGCTCACCGCCTACACCCAGCATCCCGCCCTCATCACCGCCGCCTACGTCTGTTTCGCCAGCGGGTTCGTGCTGCTGTGGCCGGCGGTCATGACGCTGGCGCAGAGGATCGCCGCCACCAACCCGCTGTGGGGAATCTGGGGCGGTTGCCTGGTGATCGTCGGCCTGTTCACCCGGACCTTCCAGTTCGGCACCGATCACCTGGCCTTTCACCTGACCGACACCCTCGGCCTGCAGACCATGCTCACCGGCATCGACGGCTACTACCTGGCATGGCGGGACACGGTCTGGCACCCGTTCAGGTCCATGTCCGGGCCGGCCTTCTTCGGCTGGGTCGTGCTGGCCATCGGCGCCTACCGCTCCGGCGCCCTGGGGCTGGGCCGTTCGATCGCGCTCGGCCTGATGTCGGCGCTCGCGCTCGGGACGCTCAAGGGCACCGAGCCACAGTCCTTCATCGCCGTGGGCGGCCTCTGCCTCGCCTTCATCCCCCTGGGCATCTCGCTGCTGCGTGGCGGACCCCCGCCGACCAGGCGCGCCATGATCTGGGTCGCCGTCCTCATCGGCGTGCATGTCCTCATGACGGCCTTCGGCCCGAGAGGATGACGATCCGGACCGGTGATACGGCGGTGAGCCGGCACGTCACTTCCCTGGAACCCAGGCCAGGCCGAGAGACGGAACACGCGAATAAAGTCGATCAAGCGGCAGGGCTGCGGGCGAGCCGACTTCGATCCGCTCCGCGAGCGAATCCCGCCCCGGACCCGAAGCCGACCGTCCCGAAGCCGGCGACAGAGCCGATGAGCGTGCGGAGGCGTGCCCTCGTCCGGAGAAGGGCGGGCCGGTCACCGGCGACCGTCCGGGTTGGTGATGAGCCCGCCTTCGTAGGCGGCGATGACGAGCTGGGCCCGGTCACGGGCCTGCAGTTTGGCCAGGAGGCGGCCGATGTGGGTCTTGACCGTGCCGACGGTGAGGTGCAGGTGCTCGGCGATCTCGGCGTTGGACATTCCCCTGCCGATGAGGATGAGCACCTCGCGCTCGCGCGGGGTGACGTCATCGAGGCCCCGCACGACCTGGGCGGGAGGAGAGCCCTGCAGGAACTCGGTGATGAGCCGGCGGGTGACGGTGGGCGCGAGCAACGCCTCACCGGAGGCGACGACCCGGATGGCGGCCAGCAGCTCGGCCGCCGTGGCGCTCTTGAGCAGGAAGCCGCTCGCGCCCGCCTGCAGCGACGCGTACACGTATTCGTCCAGGTCGAACGTGGTGAGGATCAGTACGCGCGCGCCGGCACAGTCGGGGTCGGCACAGATGCGCCGGGTTGCCTCGATGCCGTCCATGTCCGGCATCCGCACGTCCATGAGGACGACGTCGGGCCGGCACCGGCGGGCCAGGAGCACGGCCTCGGCGCCGGTGCCCGCCTCGCCCACGGCGGCCAGCCCCGGCGTGGCGTCGATGAGGACCTTGAAGCTGTCGCGGATCAGGACCTGGTCCTCGGCGAGCAGGACCCGGACGGGCGGGGACGAGTCGTGCGGTGCGGCTCCGATGCTCATGTCGTCGATGCTCATGCCGCGGTGCCGTCCGGGTCGTAGGGCAGTCGAGCCAACACGCGAAAGCCTCCTTCTGGCCGGGGTCCCGCGTCGAACGCGCCTCCGTACATCTTGGTCCGCTCGCGCATGCCGACCAGGCCGTGTCCGCCGTGGCCCGCGCGCGGCGGCCGTCCGTGGCGGGGGCCGTCGTCGACGACCTCGATCACGGCCTCCTGCCCGTCGACGTCCACGGTGACCGCGCAGCGGGTGGGCCCCACGTGGGTGACGACGTTGGTCAGGGCCTGCTGCACGATCCGGTACACCGACATCGCGACCGCCGGAGGTGGCGCGGCCTCCTCGCGGACGGTCAGCTCCACCTCGACTCCGGCCGAGCGGGCGTGGGCGGCCAGCTCGGGCAGGTCCGCCATGCCGGGCGCGGGCACGGGGTCCTGCTGGGGATCGCCGTCGGAGCGCAGCAGGTCGAGCACCCGGTGGATCTCGGTGAGCGTGCTGCGGCTGGTCTGCTCGATGACGGCCAGCGCGGCGCGGACCTCCTGCGGGCGGGCGTCGGCGACGTGGTTGGCCACGGTGGCCTTGACGGCGATCAGGCTCATGCTGTGGCCGATGACATCGTGCAGTTCCCTGGCGATGCGCCTGCGCTCGTCGGCCACCGCGGCGTCGGCGAGGTGGCGGACGAGGCGGGCGGTCGTGTCCCGCTTCCAGCGCACGACCGTTCCGACAACCCACGCGACGGTCAGGAGCACGCCGATCGTACCGATCTCGATCGGCCAGGCCGCCGGCATCTCGCTGGGCGTCGCCGCGGGCGCGAGACCGGGGAACACCTGCGCGTAGAAGATCAGGATCGCGGTCACCGCGGCGGACAGGCAGACCGCCAGGCCCGCCGCGGACCAGGCGATCGAGGTGGTGGCGGCCACCAGGTACAGCACGAGCACGGTCGGCACGAAAGTCAGCCAGATCGCGCCCGCCGCGACGGCGCCGGCCATGGTCACTCCCGTGCCCGCGGCGCACGCGACAGCGAGCATGGCCCGCGGCCGGCGCCGCCGGAAGGCGATCGGAAAGCTCAGGACCGCCGCCACCGGCCAGGCCGACCACGCGAGCCACGGTGACGACGGCCCCGGCGGATCGACGATGGCGTATCTGATGAGCAGCGCCACGGCGACCGCCACCGCCGCGTCGGTGACGTCCCTTCCACTGCGCCGCCATCCGGCCCATCCCATGATGGGACGGTACCGCCTCACGGGATCACGCGATATCTGCCCATGGTCGGACATCCGCATCCGTCCGCGCATCCGTCTGGGGTCACACCAGTCCGGCGGAGAGGGATCGCATGCCGATCGGGGCGGCGTCGATTCAGCAGGAGGCCGACGGTCGCGGGCAGTGAGCTGATCTCAGCGAATTTCGGCTGGATGATCGTGCTCGGAATGGATGAGGACGAGGGCGGCGCGGGTGATGTCGCCGGTTTTGCTGGGGCCGCGGCCAGGTCGTGGATGGAGCCGGGTTCGACATCGGAGACCCACAGCGGCAGCCCGTCCGGGGCGGAGAGGGCTTGGACGTTGCCGGCGTGGTGGTGGGCTTTGCCGGAGTACCACCGGTCGATCTGCTCGCCTTTGACGCTGGTGGTCTGCTCGGCGCACCGGTCCATCGGCAGCAGGGTGACGTCGAGCGTGGCACGATGGGGAATCACGCGGAGCCTTCCGGCCGCGCAGGGTTCTTGTGGTGAGACCTCTTCTACCGGAGGCTCCACACCCAATTTCCGGCCGTCGACGGCCTCTCCTGATAAGCCCGGAATTCCACCATTCATGCCTCGGAAATTCCAGCTGTCGGAACTATTCCGCTGAGATCACCTCATTGACACCATCAGGTTCCTCGCAACGGCAAATACGTGAGCGCCGATCTGACCTACGCGGGCGACGGCTACGCCATGCTCATGGCCCGGGCGGACGTCGTCGGAGAATACGAGAAATTCCTCATCTCATGACACATCGAAAGCCGACGAACGGACGAGCCCCATGGACTCGCCCGTTTCATCAATAGGTGATGATGCACTGACTGGAAGTGGGAAGAGGCGGCGAGGTAGTCGTCATAGGCATGCGGATCTCGAACCCGAAGTTCGCGTACTGGTTCGGCAGGATGGCGCCATTCCACGACGCTGGTCTCCACACGTTCGTCGAGAACCTCTTCACGTTCCAGAACTGGTGAACGACCGCGCCCGCCGAGAAGGGGAAGTCGATGACCGCCTCCCAGGTGGTCGACGGTGTCGTGCCGGTGTTGGTCAGCCGCGCATCGACCTGCCACCTGTACTGCCCGCCGACGGTCCCCCAGTAGTTGGCTTGGAACGTCAGCGTGCAGGTGGTGGCGGCGTCGGCGGGTGTGACGACGGTGAACGCGCCGAACAAGGCGGCCACCAGCCACATGGTCAGGCGCCGTCGCCGACGGACGCGCCGTTCTGTCATGGGCCCCTCCTGTCTGGAAGTGCGCGCGATGAAAGACGCGCGCATAGGCGATGATCGAACGATACGATCGGCGTCGAATACCGTCAACGGCACTGAAAGTTTCAGCTATTCAATGAGGTGATCTCAGCGGAATAGTTCCGACAGCTGGGATTTCCGAGGCATGAACGGTGGAATTCCGGGCTTATCGGGAGAGGTCGTCGACGGCCGGAAATGGGTATGGAGCCTCCAATAGAAGAGGTCTCACCACAAGAACCCTGCGCGGCCGGAAGGCTCCGCGTGATTCCCCATCGTGCCACGCTCGACGTCTCCCGTGAGCTCGTCCGGCATCTCGCGCGACTGCTGCGGGCCGAACCCCGCCTGCGCGGAACCCCTAAAGGCAGCCGGGCATTGACACCGTGCTGGCACGCGATACTCATACTCCGCTGGTTTCGAGGCCAGACCGACATCCCCAAACCCGGCCGCGACCACAAGACCTCCCGTGCCACCGCCTACCGCTACATCGACGAAGGAATCGAGATCCTCGCAGATCAGGCCCTTGATCTGCGAGGATCTCGAACGGGCCCAGGCTGAGGGTCACGCCTACCTGACCCTCGACGTCACCCCGCTGCCGATGGACCGGTGCGCCGAGCAGACCACCAGCGTCAAAGGCGAGCAGATCGACCGGTGGTACTCCGGCAAAGCCCACCACCACGCCGGCAACGTCCAAGCCCTATCCGCCCCGGACGGGCTGCCGCTGTGGGTCTCCGATGTCGAACCCGGCTCCATCCACGACCTGGCCGCGGCCCGTGTTCACGTGCTGGGCGCTCTATACGCCGCAGCCGCACGCGGGCTCCTTCCTGACCCTCGCCATGGAGTCGGGACACCCGCAGGCCGCGCCGAAAGGGGCGTTCAATCTGGGAGGCCTGCTCGCCGGAGAGGGCCATGCCGAAGAGGCGATGCGCGCGTTGCAGCGCGCGGTGGATTCGGGTCATCCCGACGAGTCGCCGGGAGCACTGACCCAGCTCGGCGCCCTCTGGTTCACCGCGGGTCGCGTCGCGGACGCCGAGGCGGCATTCGAGCGGGTCATCGCGACACGGCACCCGGAGTTCGCGCCCATGGCACACACATGCCTGATGGACTCACGCCGCCAACGGGGCTGATCAGAACCGTACGGAACAACCACGCGGCAGGCTCTTCAAGCCGCGAACCCGAGAACGCCGTGGTGGCGGCGACTTGTCCGACGAGCAGTGGGCGCTGATCGAACCGGTCATCACGGCGTGGAAGGCCGCGCACCCGTCGGTCAAACGCGGCCCGGCCGTGGACACGTTCGGACCGGTCATCGCAGCGGTGGGGCTCGCCGCCTCAGCGCACGAGAACACCGCGGGATCGGCTCTGCTGGACCGCATCGCCGCGACCCGAATCTGTCGGCCCCGTACGCCATGATCGGCGGTCATACATCCCGTACATCCCCTTAAGGAGCGGCCATGGCCGTCAACGACGGATCCGGATGGTCCGGCATCGGCTGGGACGGCTGGACGGACCTCAGCCTGATCCGTGCCCGGCTCGACGCGGGAGCCGACCCGAACTCAGGGGTGTCCTTCCACGGACGACCGCTTCATGCGGCGGCCGAGCGCGGTTCATCCGAGGTGGTGGCGGAGCTGGCCCAGCGCGTCGACGACGTCGACGCGGAGCACGAAGGCCGTACCGCGCTCTGGGAAGCCGTCTTCAACCACCGCCCCGGCAACGCCCGCGCCCTGATCGCCGCCGGAGCGAACCCGTGGCGACCGATGATGAACGGCTGGTCCCCCGGACGGCTCAGCCTGGCCACTCCCACCCCTGACCTGTTCGCTCTTCCCGACGGCGAGGCCGGCCTGTCCGCCGCCGAGGCCGCCGCCGTGGCAGAGGCCGGACGTCTGATCGCCGCGTTGGGGCGTTTCGACGACGACGGCCACAGCCTCGCCTGCGTCGCCGATCTCACCGCCGCCGAGGCGGTACGGCGCCTGGAGGCCGTACCGGCCGATGACGCCGACGTTGAGAAGATCATGGAGGATCCCTGGACGGATGTCGACGCCACTCTGTCCGTCATCGGTGTCACCGACGTGCCCGGCGGATGCGTCGTCTTTCAGCCGTGTGGATACGCCGCGTCCAACCCCGGCGTCATGAAACGCCTGTCGGTGGGCACCGTCTGCTACGGGCTGTTCGCCAATCCCAAGAGCGGCAACCAGGGGGCCGTCGCCCGCGACGGCGCCATCGAGGAGTGGGACACCCACCCCGGCGGCGGCGGCGTCTACTCCGAAGAATCCGCGGAGGAGATCCTCGCCACCTACCTCTACCACCACCAAGCCGAGGCCTACTGCTTCGCCGGAGCGGGCCTCCGGCCGGCTGACGCCCGATCGGTCAACGGTCAGGCCGACATGTGGCTCAAGCTGCCCGAACAAGACTGGTGGGATTAACCGGAGATACAGCGAGAAAGCCCGATTCCGCTATCTGGAGTCGGGCCTTCGTCATGCGGCTCGACCTCCGCCACAATGATCATGTGATCGATTACTACCGCGATTTCTTCGAGCGGCATCAGTGGCTGGAGAACGGACTCTCCTGGACCGTCGTGCAACCCCTCAACGAAGAGATCACGGTGGACGACCTCCTGCGACGGCTGAACGGAGGCCGCGCCCCCGAGCAGCGCGTCATGGAGTATCCCCGGGAAGAGGCCGGGGAGGAGACCCGCCCCGCCCTCCTCGTCTCCGAGGGAGAAGGAACCTGGGGTTTCCTCGAACTCGCCTATGGCTTCGGCCTGTCCGACCGCGTCCTGATCGAGCTCAGCAGGGAATCACGCGTATGGATGGTGACCTGGCACTTCAACGGGGGATACACGATCCTCTATGCGGCCGGCGGCGAGATCAGGGCGTGGATGCGCGACTTCATCTTCACCGAGCACAGGGTGGAGAACGGTGACCCGAGCATCCTGGCCGGTTTCCGCACCATGCTCGACGCTCTCGACCCGGAGGACTACCGCGGCAAACGCGGTGCGGCGTTCGCCTTCATCGAGGCGGCCACCGGCATGTGCCTGGACAGCGAGTTGCCGGATGTGGAGGACGCCCCCGTCGTCATCCTCGACAACCCTGCCGCCTGACCGGTGGCCGGCCGGCCTCCTCGCCCCCGGTGGCAACTCGTCCACTCCGAAGACGTCCGCTGACTCCACCCCCGGAACCCCTCAACGGAAACCCCTGCCCGGTCATGACCGCTGACGAGCTGCACGTTACCTGAGCAGCAAAAGGCCCGGTTCCATGATCTGGAACCGGGCCTTCCGTCTTGTGGGGCGTTCACGAGGTGGGCCGGCCTGAAGTGCAGGAGATGTCGAGAAGATCGCTTCCCGAGGAGGCGATGATCGTTTCCCGCATACGTGTCCGAGCCCTGCCCTGGCGCGAAGAAGATCCGAACGCCGGCTGTTCTCCATCCGTGATCAACACGACCGCGTCGGCTGCCGGCCTCGCCCGTCTCCTCTTTCCGGCGTACCTGTCTCACCCCCTCGCCGGGCCGAAGCACGAAGGGCCGCCGCGATCCACGCGAAGAGCGCGGGACCCTCCTCGCCCGTATCGGGCGGCGTCCCGTTGATCACGGCCACCAGGGACAGGTACCTGCCATGAGTGGCGTCGTACCGGGCCTCCCCCTGGAAATCTTCGCGTTGGATCCTCTCGACGAGGAGGAAGGCCGCGGCCAGTCGGTCCCGCGACTCGGCCGTGGCCTGCCCGCCGAAGACCCCGGCGGTCGCGTTCGCCATGCGAACGACCAGCTCCCGTGCCCGGGGAGAGTCCGCCGGCAGCCCGGAACGATACGCCTCCAAGACCTCCTCCCCGGCCTTCGCCCCCTCCCGGTGGATGAAGTCCCACACCGGTGCGGCGGCCAGGCGCCGTCCCGGAAACATGCCGTAGGTGTCTCGGAGACAGGAACGGACCGCGCCGCGGAACTCCTCACCCCGTACCAGGTCGGCCAGCTCGATCCAGGCCTCGAGCTGGGCGACGGCGGGGTCCTCCGGCAGCCGCGGTCGCATCGTCGTCCTCGATCTTGAGCCACATGTGGCCCGCACCGACCCGGTTGTAGGTCCCGCCGCGCTGCGGTCGTCCTATCGAGCTGGTGAACCGAATCGCATAGCACCATCCGGCGTCGACGCGGACCGCATCCCAGTCCGCGAGATACGGCGTGCGTTGGCCCGCGTAGATCCACATGCGCGGGGACGCCGCGACACAACTGTCCGAGCCACCGGAGCCGGTGACGCCGCCGCAGGTCCAGTCGCGCCCGACGTACACGGACGAGCCGCTTTCGTTTCTGGTCGTGGAGCAGAGCCAAGACTGCGAACAGGAAGAGCCGGCTTGGGCAGCGGCGGGAGCCGGCGTCGATAAGGTGGCGATCACGGCGGACGTGCCGAGTGCCACCGCCGCGGTCCTGCGCTTCGAACGCCATTTCATTCGGCGATTTCCTTTCTTTTCGTGGCGCTGGACATGGGACGCGTTCGGGGGCGTTTTTTCGATCCGTTGCTCGTTCTTCGGTCGACGCCCCTCGCGAGGATTCCGGGAGCCTGACCTCGCCCTCCCCGTTCTAGCGATCCCAGTGTTTGTCCGGCAACGTCGGGCCGGTTGGACAAACAAGGCGCAATTCGGGTGGGGAATATGAACTGCGGCGGGATCTAATCCCGAGGTGTTGTCCCGCCCCCGCCAGTTCGCCGCCTACGGCGTGAGCGCCCGCCTCGACGGCTTCACCCTCCAGGCGTCCGGCGCCCCGGAGCGGCTTCGCCTCGGCGCTGCCCCGCCTGGTGGAGCCGGTCGAGGGCCACACCACGATCGTGATCTGCCACCACGGCCACTGGGAGCGTCACGTCAACGCCGCCCGCCACCTGGAAGGCCGCGGGCATCTCCCGTTCTCCCGTTCTCCCGTCGAAGCCGTTGCCGACGTCGCCCCCGAGACGTGGCGGCGGATGCTGGCGGTGAACGTGGCCCCCGCCGCCGATCTGACCGATGCTCTGGACGGCAATCCCACACTATGCGAATATGTGTTCGATTTATGAAGATCGTCAGTGGGAGCGGGTCCCGTAGTCATGCCGGGGTGCTCGCCCCTCCCCTTCTCCTCCAGAACGGAGTGCCCGTGCGCCCATCAACCTCTGCCCGTGCTCCTCTGTCCCGCCGATTAGTCGCCTGGGCCGGGCCCCTGCTCCTGACGGCGGCCCTGCTCGTCACTCAGGCGCCCACCGCCGCGGCCGCCGCGACCGCCGCGACCGTCACCGACCTCGGCGTCGCCGGGAAGGGCGGAGACGTGGTGGCGCGCAGCAGCAAGGTCTTCGTCGCCGCCGGCGACCGGATCGTGGTCGCGTCCATCGACGGCAAGGTCATCAACACGATCCCCGGCCTGTCCGGTGCTGTCGCCCTGGCCTCGCCGGAGACCGGCAGGAAGGTGTACGCGGCGCTGCGCGATTCGCATGAAGTGATCGAGATCGACACCACCACGCTCGCCGTCACCAAGCGCATCGACCTCACCGCGTACCCGTGCCCGTCGAGTCTGGCGCAGTCGTACGACCGGCTGTGGATCGGATTCGGTTGCGGCGAAGCGGGAGAGGGAGGGGTTCTCGGCCTCATTCTGGCGGCGGCGACACCCGCCCCCGTCCGGGTCGGGCCGGCCACGACCCAGGCTCCGCTCGTCGCCGTCGCCGGGAACACGCTGGTGGCCGGGGAGCCGGGAGTCAGTCCCGCCACAGTCAAGGTGTACGACATCAACACCACGCCTGCCACTTCGCGCGGCGAGATCCGCGGAGTGGCGAACGAGCTGCCGGCCCTGCGGGATCTCGCACTCGCCGAGTACGGATCGGCGGCGCTGTCGGCGTTGGACGATACCCGCCGGTTCGACGCCTGGGACACGACAGCCCTGACTCAGGGCCGCGCCTACGACAGCAGCGGATTCGGCGAGCACGGCCTCCCCACCGCTGTCGCGGCCAGCCCGGACGACGCCTACGTCGTGGGCGGCTGGAACTCCTCCGCGGACGACGCGGCGGAGCTCGTGGTGTACGACGCGACCACCGCGGAGGTCATCTACACAGCCGCCCACCAGGGGAAGGCGGTGGTGGCGGGCAGCATCGAGTTCTATGGCACACTCACCTTCGCGGTCTTGAAAGAGCCCGGCACCGGGCGGATGCACCTCTGGCGGCTGCCGCCCTCGCCCTACCACTCCTCCACGCTGACCTTGACGGCTCCCTCCGAGGTGACCGCGCTCAAGCAGTCGACTCTCAGCGGACGACTCACGCTGAGCAGCGGGCTGCCACCCGGCGTGCAGACGCTCGAACTGCACAGCCGGCTCCCCGACGGCACCTCCAGGCCGTTCCAGGAGATCACCACGGCGGCGGACGGGACCTACCGATTCACCGACGCCCCACCGTCCATCGGGGCGTTCAAGTATCAGGTGTACTGGCCGGGCAACTCATGGTTCCGGGGTAGCGGCTCCTCGGTGACCGTCACAGTGGCCTTGTACGAGCCGACGCTCACCGTGACCGGACCGGCGGCGGGCAACGTCGGCGAGCGACTCGACTTCAACGGCACCTTCGGCGCCGACGGCATCACCTTCCCGCGGACGATCATCACCGTCTCGCGCAAGGTCGTTGGCCCGGATGGCACCGTCACCTCGAAGGGCCTGGTGAAGTTGATCCCCGCCGCCGACGGGTCGTTCAGCTTCTCCGATACGTCGACCACGGCCGGCGAACACACGTACACCGTCAACCTGCTCGGCAACTCGACCATCAAGTCAGCGAGCACCACCCACATGGTCACCGTCCTCCAGCCGCCCGTGTAGCATCCCGACGCCCGGGTGACGGTGACCCGACTCGCCGTCACCCATGCTTTCCCACGCCAAGGGACTACAGCTCGCCAAGGCAGCCATGGGGGTCCGCCTGAGCGCCGGCGGAACGACACCGTCCATCGACGAGATCGCGGCCGCCGCCGACCGGCAGCAGCCACAGCTCCTGGAAGGAGCCGAAGTCATGAATCGGCTCTTCCCGGACCGATCCCGGCATGCGATCATCGTCCAGCTTGGTCCGCACGAAGGATGATCAGCGAAACCTCGGCCTCGCCCCCACATGCTTCCGCTGACCCTCGGGTGGGCGATTCCCGTTCTCGGCGGATGCGGAGCGGTCGCCACCGGCGCCGACAACGACGCCGCCCCCTTCTTGATCGCTCATTCCGCTGCCGGGCTGGCCTGCATCCTGACCGCCGCCGTGATGGCGATCTCAGGACGCGACTCCCAGTAGCGGGGCTAGTCACTCAGTTGGTCACTCAGCAACGCAGAAGGCCACTCCCGATCTCTCGGAAGTGGCCTCTGACCTGGTGGGGTGTTCACGAATGGGCGTGACCTGCACCGAGTCGGTCACGGTGATGATCGCTTCCCGCAAAGCAACTGATCGTTTCCCAGCCGTTCGGTGCCTTCAGGTACTGACAGCGCTCTGCGCGCGGCACACATCGGCGAGGAACCGGGAGGTCATGCATCACGTGAGGTTCAGGGGCCGTCAGACCAGATGTACCAGGGGCCCGCGAAGTGCTCATACCTTCCCTCTTCTGGATCCGGTGCCCGATCCGGGATGTAGGCGAAGCCGTAGCTCTTCCAATCCATCGTGAGCTCGGTGACCATGAACCTCGCTCCCCCGGGGATCTTCTCCACTTCGTCCACCCAGTACAGGCCCCACCATCGATCGCTGGCATAGTCGCTGTGCACTGACCGGGCGTAGCGCTCCAGGCTCGGCTCCGACAGGGCGAAGCGCGCGTGAAGGGGCGCGTCGGTCTTGACGAGCAGCACGGTGCCCAGCACCAGTGCGAGCGGGACGAACATCCAGGGCGCCCACCCCCGCCGACCCGGCCCGCGACCCAACATCCACGACCAGGCAATGGCGAGCGCCAGCCAGTACGACACCAATGCCAATGCCCAGACGGACAGGCCGGGAGTGCTCACCTCAAAGAGCGTCAGGAGCGAGGCGAGTCCGATCGCCCCGGTGAAGAGCAGAGCGCGGCGGTTGCGAGTCAGACCCATAGGGCGATCTTGCCCAACACCAGGATCAAGCGCAGCAGATCATCTCCCTGCACCCGCCCGATCTCGGCCACCTGGACAAGTTCGGCCGGGACTGTCCTGCCCAAGCCCACACTGCCGGAGCGTGTACTTGCGGCAATCCGCATCCCGGTGTAGCCCACCTCGAAGAACTCAGATACGCCATCCGCGCTTCCTAGACGACGGGCACCCGTCGACCGGCGCGTACATGTCCGCTAACGCCTCCGGCGGGAACAACCCCTTGCCGATGCTCGACCAGGAACGCGAACACGCTCTCGGCCGGGATCAACTCCCGCCTTTCGACTGTTCCACCGTTGACGATGCATGGCCTGAAAGATCTCAAGCCCCGTGGTGGCTGCCAGTGCTTTGCCGTTTGCAGTGCGGAGTTGTTGGACTGCATGGCGTGAATGCGGCAGGCGGGTACGACTGCTTCCCCTCTGGGAGGCGATGGTGACGTCACTGTTGGAACGCGTGGCCCTGGCAGAGACGGCTGCGCTACGGCAGGCCGAGGACTTGCGGGCACAACTGGTCGCGGTCGAGGAACGACTGCAGCGCCTGGCCATTACGCGCGAGACGCTGACAGAGTTCGCCGGCGATCACCTCAGCGACGCCGACATGCCTGAAGACGACGCGGGCGCGGAGGAGGAATCGTCGCAGGCGGCTCACCTCGACCCCGCAGAGGAGCCGTCACCGCTACCGCCGTTGCGGGGGTTCCGGCAGCAGGTGGTGGCGTTGCCGGCCACGGCCGATGAGCCGATGCGGACACGGGAGATCGTGCAGGCCATCGGCAAGCCGGACACCCGCTCCCAGGTGGAGGGCATGCGTTCACGACTGCAGCGGCTGGTGACTGATGGATGGCTGCGCCGTCGTCATGCAGATCGGCTGACAGGCACTGAAGCCTGTCATGGGACGAAAGGAGCAGAAGCCGCACGCGGCGCATCGGGCGCCGCAACGTGCCCGGGCGACGTCGCGCCGATCGACGCCGGCCCGATCCGGGCGTCGGGGAGGGCATGCCGGTCGTCACGTCATGGCGCCGCCCGGGGCACCAGCCCGCACTCGTAGCCGAGGATGACCGCCTGCACCCGGTCGCGCAGCTGCAGCTTGGCGAAGATGCGGCCGATGTGGGTCCGTACGGTGCCGGCCGACAGATGCAGCTCCGCCGCGATCTCACCGTTGGTGCGGCCTCGCGCGATGAGGGTCAGCACCTCCCGCTCGCGCCGGGTGAGCACGGCGAGCCGGTCGGGCACGGGAGAGGCCGCGGGCCGCGGCTCCGGCTCGGCGCGGTCGAGATAGTGGGCGATGAGCCGGCGCGTCACGCTGGGAGCGGTGACCGCCTCGCCGGAGGCGACGGCCCGGACGGCGGACAGCAGGTCCTCGGCGAGGGCGTCCTTGAGCAGGAAGCCGCTGGCACCGGCGCGCAGGGCCTCGTAGACGTACTCGTCGAGGTCGAACGTGGTGAGGATGAGAATCCTCGGCCGGACCGCCGTGGAACGGCCGCCGTCGAGCGCCCGGATGCGCCGGGTGGCCTCGATGCCGTCCGTGCCGGGCATGCGGACGTCCATCAGCACGACGTCGGGTCCGGTGCGTTCCACCACGGCGACACCGCTGTCGCCGTCCGCCGCCTCGCCGACCACGACGATGTCGTCCGCCTGGTCGAGGATCAGCCGGAACGCGGTGCGCAGCAGCGCCTGGTCGTCCACGAGCACCACCCGCACGATGCGCGGGGGCGTCCCACCGGCCGCGGCACCGGCCGCATCCGTCCCAGGACCACTCCCCGCGGCGGAACCGGCGGAGCCCCCGGACGCTCCGGGACCACCCGTTGCCGTGAAAGCGCCCGTCCGCCTGAGAACGCCCGCGGCCGCGCCCCCGGAGCCGGTCACGCCCGATCGCCCGCCGTCTCCACCGTCTCCCCTGTCTCCACCGGGTCGGCCGCGTGGCCGCCGACGGGCAGCCGCGCCCGGACGCGGAACCCGCGCCCACCGGCCGGCCCGGTCTCCAGGTGCCCGCCGAGGAGGTGGACCCGCTCGGCGATGCCGCGCAGCCCGTTGCCCTCGCCGTCGTCCGTCCCGTCGGCGGGACCGGCGCCGTCGTCGGTGACCTCCACCTCCACGCCGTCGTCGCCGAACCGGACGCGGACCACGGCCCCGGCGCCCGGACCGGCGTGTTTCACGGTGTTGGTCAGCGCCTCCTGCACGATGCGGTAGACCGACATGTCCTGCAGCGCCGGCAGCACCCGCGGGGTGCCCGCCACGTCGAACCGCACCGGGATCCCGGCCATCCGCACGCGGTCGACCAGGGCCGGCAGCTCGCCGAGACCGGGCCGGGGGGCGTGGTCACGCTCCTCCCCGGCGTCGCCGCGCAGCACGCCGAGCAGCTGGCGCAGCTCGGCCAGCGACGCGCGGCCGACGGTCACCACCTCCCGCATCGCCCCGGCACTCAGCTCGGGGTGGCGCTGCTGCACGGCCACCGCGGCCTGGGCCTGCGCCACGATCACCGCGAGGCTGTGCGCGAGGACGTCGTGCATCTCGCGAGCGATCCTGGCACGTTCGGCCGCGGTCGCCAGCGCGACGCGCTGCCGCTGCTCCCGCCGCAGGTCCTCGGTGTGCCTGCTCAGCGCCTCCAGCCGCTCCTGCCGGTTGCGCACCCCGATCCCCCACGCGTACGCGAGCGCGAGCACCATCGCTCCCCCGATCGCGTTGGCGGCGGCCACGCCCAGCACGTCGGGGAAACCGGGCCCGGCCGCGGCGCCCCGTACGAGGTCGGCCTTGGTGACCATCCCGGGAAAGGCCAGCCACCCGCCGCGCACCGGTGGCCGCCACACCGCCCACAGGCTTGCCGCGTACGTGACGACGAGCAGGACGCCGAAGGCCGACCGCCCGCCGCGACGGCCGCGACGGCTCGCGACGAGCCCGTACAGGGCCCAGGGCACGACGAGGTCGATCGGCTGCAACGGCACGTACGGATTCAGCTGGTGCGCCACGCCGCCCACGGCGGCCAGCACCACCGCGACGAGCGGGCGGGAGCGCCGGACCAGCGCCGCGGCGACCAGCAGCAGCGTGGCACCCCACCACCACACCGACGGCGTGACGGGCTCACCGGTGCCGGGCCACGCGGCCGACGCGGTCGAGAGCAGGACGAGCGGCAGCACGAGGCCGACGTCGCGCGCCACCGCCCACCGGCCGGGCGGGACGTGGCCGAGGACACGGGCGGAGCAGGGCATACGCCCATCGTAGGCAGCCGCCCCTCGCCCGGCATCGGACCCGGCTCGTACACCGCCTCCCCCTCCGGTCGTACGGCCGGGACGCCGAAACCGGATCATGCTCCGACGACGTCCCCCCGCCCGGCCACGACCCTGGACCCATGACAAGACTCCTTCGAATCGTGGTCACCGCCACGCTCCTGATCGGCCCGGCCGCATGCGGCCCGGGCGGCGGGGAACCCGATGAGCGGATGAGCGACACGGATCTGCTGGCGCTCGGCAGGGAACTCTCGAAGTGCGTACGGGACAACGGGGTGCCGGAGTTCCCCGACCCGACCGTCCGCGACGGGGACCTGGTAATGCCCCAGAACCAGCCGGCCGATGCGGTGGACGACGCCATGACGGCATGTCGGAGCATCACCGACCGCATCCCCCGACGGTCGGGCGGGGAGGGATCCGGCGCCCGCGACGTGCCCCAGCTGCGCACGTTCGCACGGTGCCTGCGCGAGAACGGCGTGCCGGACTGGCCGGACCCCAGGCCCGACGGCAGCTTCCCGGTTCTCGGCACCCCGCTGGACGGCAAGACCCCGGAGCTTCAGCGGGCCCGGGCGGCGTGCCGGAAGCACTGGGACCGAAGCTGGAGCGTCTCGTGACGCAGACGGATCTCCCCCGCCGTTCCGGCCCGCCCAGGCGGGCGGCGGTCACGGTAATGGTGGTGGTCGTCGTCGGCGCCGCGACCGTCGTCCTCTGGAGCGCCACCACCCACCGCCCGGCTCCCGGCGACACGTCCCCTCAGGTGCGGACCGCGACGGCGACCGTCACCCGCGGCACCGTCACCGAGCGGACCCAGATCGGCGGCACCCTGACCTTCGACGGCTCGTACACCGTCGTCCACCAGGGCGCCCCCGGCGTGCTGACCACGCTGCCCGCCCCGGGCGACGTCGTCGCACGCGGCGAACGCCTGTACTCGGTGGACGCGCGACCGGTGCGCCTGCTGTACGGCACGACACCGGCCTACCGGGATCTCGGACCGGCGACCACCGACGGTGCCGACGTCCGGCAGCTCGAACGCAACCTCGTCGCGCTGGGCATGGATCCCGGCCGGGACATCGTCGTCGACGCGCACTTCACCTGGGCGACGAGCGCGGCGGTGCGGCGCTGGGAGGCGTCCTGGGGGCTGCCCTCCTGGCGCCGCGACGGCCGGCTGGCCATGGGCGAGGTGGTGTTCCTGCCGGGCAGGCTGCGCGTACGGCAGGTGCGCGCCGCGCTCGCGAGCACCGTCAGGCCGGACACGCCCGTACTGGGGGCGACGTCGACGCGACAGGTGATCACCGCGCGAATCGGCGCCGACCGCCGGCGGCTGGTGCGGGCACGCGACAGGGTCCGCATCTCCATGACCGGTGCGGAACCGCTGCGGGGAACCGTGCTGCGGATCGGACGGGTCGCCACGGCTCCGCCGCAGAACGACTCCACGCAGGGCGGTGAGGCACCGGCGACGGTGACCGTCGTCATCGGCGTCAGGCCGCCGCGGGGCGGCCCGGCGCTCGACCAGGCTCCGGTACGGCTGAGCATCACCACCGCGACCCGCAAGGACGTGCTGATGGTGCCGGTCACCGCGCTGCTCGCCCGCCCCGGCGGCGGATACCAGGTGCGCCTGGCGGACGGCCGGCTCGCCGGGGTGGAGCCGGGCCTGTTCGACGACTCCGCCGGCACGGTGGAGGTGACCGGCGCCCTGCGGCCCGGCGACCGGGTCGAGGTGCCGTCGCCATGACCGCCGTCCTCGAGCTGCGCGCCGCCCGCAAGGTGTATCCCGGCACGCCGCCGGTGGAGTCGCTGCGCGGCGTCGACCTCACCGTCCACGGCGGCGAGCTGGTGGCCGTCATGGGCCCGTCCGGTTCCGGCAAGACGACCCTGCTGAACCTGGCCTCCGGGCTGGATCGCCCGACCAGCGGGTCGATCCGCATCACCGGCCAGGCGGTCGAGCCGATGACCGATCGGCAGCTGTCCGGGCTGCGTGCGCACCGGCTCGGTGTCGTGTTCCAGCAGTTCCACCTGCTCGACCGACTCACCGCGCTGGACAACGTCGCCACCGGCCTTCTGTACCGGGGCGTACCGGGCGCCCGGCGCCGGGCCGCGGCCGCCACCTCGCTGGCCCGTGTCGGCATGGCGCACCGGGCGCACCACCGCGCCCGGCAGCTCTCCGGCGGCGAGCGGCAACGGGTGGCCATCGCCCGGGCCCTGGTGGGACGTCCCGGCCTGCTGCTGGCCGACGAGCCCACCGGCAACCTGGACTCCGCCACCGGCGCGCAGATCCTCGCCCTGCTGCGCGAGCTGAACGACGACGGGACCACGATCGTGACCATCACCCACGACCCCGGCGTCGCGGACGCCATGCGCCGGCGTATCGACATGCGCGACGGCCGGATCGTGCGCGACTCCGGGAGCCACCCGTGACCAGGCCGGACGAGTCCTCCGCGCCCTTCCGGATGCCCGCGGGCGCCGCGCCGCCGTCCCGGCTGCGCGCCGCGGACCTGCTGCCGGTGGCCGCCGTGGGGCTGCGCACGCGGCGCATGCGTGCCGTTCTGTCCACGCTGGGCGTGGCCATCGGCATCGCGGCGGTGGTGTCGGTCCTGGGCATCACCCGGTCGAGCCAGGCCGACCTGCTCGCGCGTATCGACCGGCTGGGCACGAACCTGCTGACGGTGACCGACGGGCGGTCCGCGAGCGGCCGCGAGGTGCCGCTGCCGGTGACGGCCTCGGCGACGATCAGGAGGACCGACGGTGTGCGGTCCGCCGCGCCGACCGCCGAACTGCCCGGGGTCCAGGTGTTCCGGTCGGACCGGATCCCGGCCACGCTGACCGGCGGGCTCTCGGTCCGGGTCGCCGATCCCTCGTTGCTGCCCACCCTGAACGCGAAGGTGGGGCACGGCACGTACCTCAGCCGGGCCACGAGTGCCTATCCCGCCACGGTGCTGGGTCACGCCACCGCGCAGACGCTGGGGATCCGGGATCTCGCCGGCACTCCGCGGGTGTGGGTCCAGGACCGCTGGTTCACGGTGATCGGCATCCTGGAACCGCTTGAGCTGGCGCCGGAGATCGACCTGTCGGCACTGATCGGCCCGGAGATCGCGGCGCAGGGTTTCCGGTACGGGGGACGGCCCAGCCGGGTGTACGTGCGAGCCGACGTGATACGGACGACGGAGGTCTCCGAGCTGCTGGCGCGGGCGACGAACCCGGAGAGTCCGAACGAGGTGGACGTCAGCCGGCCGTCCGACGCGCTGTCGGCCCGCCTGGAGGTCGCGAACGCGGGGACCTCGCTGTTCATCGGACTGGGAGCGGTCGCGCTGCTGGTGGGCGGGATCGGCATCGCGAACGTCATGGTGATCGCCGTGCTGGAGCGGCGTACGGAGATCGGGCTGCGCCGGGCACTGGGCGCCGCGCGCGGCCATGTCGCGGTGCAGTTCCTGGTCGAGTCGCTGATGCTCGCGGTGGCCGGTGGCGTGTGCGGGGTGGTGATCGGGGCCGCGGTGACGTACGCGCTGGCGCTCCAGCGCGGGTGGCAGCCGCTGATCCCCCCGGCGGCGGTGGGCGCGGCGCTGGTCACCGCGGTCGTCGTGGGCGCCGTCGCGGGACTGTACCCGGCGATGCGGGCGGCCCGCCTGTCCCCCACCGACGCGCTGCGCACGGCCTGACGGCGACGGCCGGTGGATCCCGCTCGTCCGGTCCACCGGCCCCCAGCGTTCACCTCCGCCGTCAGGGAGGCCGCCTCGCTCGACGTCCGCGACCATGGGCCTGGAACACCGCCTGGAGCCGGGATCCTCCGTCATGGCGATGACCGCCACCCGCCTCGGCCATCCCGACCTGGTCGCGGGGGCACTGCTCATGAACGACACCGGGAACACCCATCCGCCCACCGGCCGCAACCTGCGGATCGGCAGCGCCCTGACCCACCGGTGTCCCCCCTCGTGTGGGCGGACCGGGAGGGCGCCGACACCCCGAGTCGGACTCCGGTATCCCACTGGAGAACATCTCCCGCCTCGTCGGTCACCGCAACACCTCAGTGACGGAGACGGTCTATCGCGAGCAACTCCGCCCGATGCTCCTGGAAGGGGCCGAGGCGATGGACAAGCTCTTTCCCGACCTACAGCCCAGAACTCTGACGTAGATCCAAGCCCGGCGAGAGCATCCATCTCGCCGGGTTGTCTCTTTCTAGTCCTGATTCCCCTTGTTGTAGTGGAAATGCTCCTGGTGCGCGGTCGTGAAACGCCCGACGAACGAGGGGGTCTGCTGATGGGCGGCGCGAGGCTGGAAGTGGCCGTGCTTGATCGCCCAGCCGTAGACACCTGTGTCGAGGGGGTACTCGGTGAGCATCCCCGTCAGCTCACCGGTCTTGATCCACGACTCTGCGCGCTCTCGCGTCCCGAACACGCCGGACGGCCACTGAGCGCCCTCGCCCAGGAAGACCCACACGGTCACAGGACTGGAATCGCTCACCGCTGAGACACCTCGCCACTGGACTTTGCGAAACTCGGAAGGGCACGGACCTGGTGGATGGACCGTAGTCACTCAGTTGGTCACCCGGCAACGCACGATCTCTCGGAAGTGGCTCTGACCTGGTGGGGTGTTCACGAGTGGGTGCGATCTGGGGTGGGTCGGAACCCTAGAAGATCGCTTCCCGGAATGGGGGTGATCGTTTCCCGGAACCCCCACACGGAGTCGGCTTCACCGAGACCGCCGAAATCCCGGGATCGGGATCGATCGGTCGTTGCGGGGCTTGCCGAGCTCTTCGATCAGCACGGGATACCGCTCCCCCCATGTCCGGCGAGGCAGCCGATCGCGACCACCACGTGGCTCAGCGGCCCGACGCCGGGTACCGTCGTGGCTCCGGCACCGAGCACGACCGCCAGGGCCATACCGGCGACGATGTCGGACACCTTGGCGCGCCCGCTCGGATCAACCCCTCTGCACCTTACTGGCGAGATGAGACCTTCCTCATCCGCGTGGCGCCATGGCGCGTGCCTACTCCCGGTGTCGTAGAGAGACGGTCTCTCCTCCCGATGTCGTACAGGTGAAAGTCTCCTGCGGTGCGACGACCGGCGTCGGCGGGCAAGCGACGATTACGGCCATGAGAACCCCAGTCAGATACGTCCACGGGGCCGCACTGCTGGCCACCGGACTGCTCGCCGGAGCCTTCGGGTACGGCGCGGCCAACGTGGTCCCCACCTTCGGGACCGTCCCGCTGGACGTGCGTCTGACCTTCCACACCGCGATGATGGAGGTCAACGAGCCGATCATGCAGAGTGCGATGGCGCTGGCGATCCTCACCTCGTTCGGCCTGGCCGTCGTCTGCCACGGCCTGCCACGGCGCCTGGCGCTCGGGGCCGGCGCCCTGACAGTGGCTTCGCTGCTGGTGACGGTCTTCGGCAACATCCCGCTGCACGCCCACATCAGGCGATGGGCCGCCGCCTCCGCCCCGGCCGGTCACACCGAGATCCTGCAAAGGTGGGAGCTCTTCCACACGATCCGCACTCTGACCGCTTTGTCTGCTTTTGCACTGATAATCAGCATCGCCGTCCTCACCCGGCCCGAGACCCGTTGAAAGAGCCCGGCGACTCACCTGATCCGGAAGTACGGCGGGCAGCTCCGTCTCGGGTCGCCGCCGCAGCCCGGCATCGGGTACCGCGGTGCCGGTGATCCTCGGCCGCCGTCGATCGATCGACCACACAGGACCGTTGCCGGCGACAAGGGAGCCGATGTCCCGGCCACCGTGTACGGCGCCCCGGACACCCTCGGCGATCGGACAGATCACGGCACCACTGCGAAAAACGGCGGCATGACTTCGGCGTCGGCACGGATCGCCGGACGCACGTACATCCCAGGCACCTACCTGAAAGCACTGGAGTAACGACATCCAACGGGCGAGTACACGCTTGCGAAGCACATACGAGATGGCGTCTCGGCTCTCCGCGAGACACCGCCGTCAACCCAAACCGGATACCCGAAGGATGTGAAGCCATGTGGAAACGAAGAGTCGTCAGGATCGTCAGTGTGACGCTCGCCGTTCTGATCGGGGTGCCGGCACTGGGAGTCGCCGGGCTCGTCCTCTGGGACGGCGGCATCGACACCGATCCACGCCGGGCGATCCTCCGTGATGTCCGGATCGATCTGCGGACCGCCATGACACGGCTCGGTCCGATCGAGTACGACCTTCACGGCGCAGAAGGCCCTGTGCTGCTGTCTGTTCACGCCGGGCTCGGTGGAGCCGACCAGGGACGGCTGTTCGCCGGTTGGCTGCAAAAGGACGGGTTCCGCATTCTCAGCCCCTCACGGCCCGGCTACCTCGGAACGCCGCTGGAGAGCGGCCGGACCAACGAGGAGCAAGCGGATCTGCTCGCGGCTCTGCTGGACGAGCTCGGCATCGACCGAGTCGGAGTCCTCGCGGTCTCGGCAGGAAGCCCGGTGGGCTACACCTTCGCCGCGCGCCATCCGGATCGAATCTGGGCACTGGTCTCCATCGGCGGAGTGAGCAAACCGCAGCCTGCCGGGATGGGCTCGCCACTGCGGAGAGCGTTCCTGGACACGGTGGGCCAGAAGCTGGCCCGGCTGACGGCGGAGGTCTCGTTCGAGACCATCGTTGCGGGGACGTTGAGCGAGACCAGCACCTATACCGACGGGCAACGGGCGGAGCGCGTCTCGCACATCATGAACACGCCGCATGTGCGGGAGCTCTTCAAAGCGATGTTCGATACGACGTTCCCCTACCAGAAGCGCTGGGCGGGCACCGACAACGACGCGGTGCAAGCCCGACGTGGAAAGCCGCCTCTGGAGCGGATCTCGGCTCCGGCACTACTGATCCACGGCACACAAGACGGCGATGTGCCGTTCGACCACGGGAAGTTCGCAGCCGAGCGGATACCCGGCGCGAAACGGTACTGGATGGAACACGACGATCACCTGGGCTTCTGGCTCAGCCCGAAAGCGAGTCAGGCACAAGCCGCGGCGCGAGACTTCCTCCGGCAACACGCGCCAGGCGAATGAGCACTCGTCCAGGACCGGGCGCCAGGA
Source organism: Streptosporangium sp. G12 (assembly GCF_052983175.1). NCBI lineage: Bacteria > Bacillati > Actinomycetota > Actinomycetes > Streptosporangiales > Streptosporangiaceae > Streptosporangium > Streptosporangium sp. G12. The sequence continues at coordinate 63,962 of NZ_JBRIQO010000036.1, forward strand.
GGTCCCGCTTCCCGGGTTCGCGGTCGACCTCCTCACCCGGCACCGGACCGCTTTCCCCGCTGGGCCACTCGGCTAGGTCTTCACCGTCCGTAGCGGCAACCTGATGAGCCGGCACACCTTCCGCGCCCGCGTCCGGCGGCCCTCCCTCGTCCGGGCCGGTCCGCTCGGGTCGGTCTCCGACCTCGGGGACGGCTTCCTCGGCACCTGGACCGACAAGAACGGCACCGAACGGCGCAAGCGGTTCGTAACGCGGGAGGAGGCCGTCTCCCATCTCGCCCAGCACGCGGGCGAGGGGCTGCGCTTCCACGATCTAAGGCACGGCTACGCCACCTGGCTCCTCTCCAGCGATGTCCCCGTCAACGACGTTGCGGTGCTCATCGGCCACGAGCAGATATCGACCACGCTCAACCGCTACACGCACGCCTCACGCGACCGCAACAACAGGGCTCGCGCGGTGTTCGCCGACTTCTCCCTGGCCTCCTTCCCAGAGGTCATCTCCATAGATCAACAATCGTCCGCTGACGAATCAGCCACGTAGGCCGAACACGGTGAAGACCCGATTCCACGAGCTGGAGTCGGGTCTTTCGGTTGTTCTCCGACAAAGGGCTATGACGGCGAGAAGAAGCATCAAATGAGCGTGTTTTGTCTCTGGCTTCCATCACAATGATCATGTGATCGACTACTACCGCGATTTCTTCGAGCGGCATCAATGGCTGGAGAACGCACTCTCCTGGACCGTCGTGCAACCCCTCGATGAAGAGCTCACTGTGGACGACCTCCTGCCACGGTTAAACGGAGGCCGCGCCCCCGAGCAGCGCGTCATGGAGTGTCCCGGAGAAGAGGCCGGAGAGGAGGGTTGCCCCGTCCTCCTCGTCTCCGAGGGCGAAGGAACCTGGGGTTTCCTCGACCTCGCCGGAGGTTTCGGGCTCTCCGACCGCGTCCTCACCGCACTCAGCACGGAGTCACGCGTGTGGATGGTGACCTGGCACTTCAACGGGGGATACACGATCCTCTATGCGGCCGGCGGCGAGATCAGGGCGCGGATGCGCGACTTCCTCTTCCCCGAGCACGTCTTCGAGGAAGGTGACCCGAGCATCCTGGCCGACTTCCGCGCCATGCTCGACGGTCTCGACCCGGAGGACTACCGCGGCAAACGCGGTGCGCCGTTCGCCTTCATCGAGGCGGCCACCAGCATGCGCCTGGACAGCGAGTTGCCGGAGGTGGAGAACGCCCCCGTCGTCATCCTCGACAACCCTGCCGCCTGACCGGTTGTCGGCCGGCCTCCTCGCAGCGGTGGCAGCCATCCCTTCCGAAGACGTCCGCTGACTTTTCGCTGACTCCGTCCCGGAACCTTCAACGGACACCACCCCGCCCGGTCCCGGCCCCTGACGACCTGCACGTCACCTGAGCAGCAAAAAGGCCCGGTTCCATGATCTGGAATCGGGCCTTTCATCTTGTGGAGATGAGGGGATTCGAACCCCTGACCCCTTCGATGCGAACGAAGTGCGCTACCGGACTGCGCTACATCCCCAAGACGTGGACTAGATTAGCAAACTTCCGGGGGCACTCGCGCCATCCGGAGCGCGGGTCAGTCGCCGACCGCGCGGCGGGGCGTCTCCGCGTACTGGTCGAAGATCTCGTCGCGATGCGCGGCCAGGTCGATGATCTCGGCCACGGGGCGCTGGGCCTCCAGCAGGGCGGCACGGCGGCGGGCGCGCTTGGCACGTTCCGCGCGGGCCTGGGCGATGGCTTCGCGCCGTTCGGCGTCGATTTGGACCGTGACCCTGAGAACGGCCATGTAGGCGCCCAGGAGCACCACTGAGGGCGCCACACCCCACCAGGGGATGACCTGGACGGCCGCCGTCACCACGGAGGCGAGCAGGAGCAGCACGCACCAGAGCGTCAGACGCCTGCGCTTGGCCACCTGCTTGCCCCGGCGGCGGAGTTCCGCGCGGCGGCGCTCGGACGCGGCCCTGCCTGCGGCGGTCCTGCCGAGTGCGGGCTTCCCGGCCGGGGGCCGGGCGGGCTGGGCCTCACTCCCGGTCTCGGACGCTGCCGGGGCGCCCGGCGAGGCACCCTCGGCACCGGGCGACGGAACCTCCCCTTCCGGGGAGAGCGAGGACTCGGGCAGGTCGGCGGAGGAGACGGGCAGGGGCTCGGTGAGGGTCTCTGCCGAGTCCTCGTCGACCGCCCGCTCGTCGTAGGCGTACGGCTCGATGTCCTTGTGGGTCTCGGCCAGGGTGTTCCGGTCGCGATGCAGCCACATGGGCACGAGCACGCACAGCCACATGACGACGATGGCCAGGTAGAGAACGACACCGCTGCTCACGGCCACCTCCGGGCAGCATGAAGACGCGCATGGTCTCCCGGCGTCCTCAATCTGCTCATGTCACGCACCGTAAGACCGCGTGTCACTATTTGACGAGCATTCGATGCGGTGTGTCGCGAGATCTTCAAACCTCTTCATGCGGAGTGCCACCGTGGGCGGCCGCCTCACGGGCCCGCCGCCACCGTACGAGCAACCCCCTCGGAGCGTCTTCGACCGTGAGTGCGTAACAGATGTGGTCGCGCCAGGCACCGTCGATGTGCAGGTGCCGACGTCTGATCCCTTCTTCCCTGAAACCGAGCTTTTCAACCACTCTGCGGCTCGCGTGGTTCTCTGGGCGGATATTGGCCTCGACGCGGTGCAGCCCGGTGGTGAAGAAGCAGTGGTCGACGGCCATGGCGACCGCGGTGGGGGTGATCCCGCGACCGGCCAGCGCGCCGTCCACCCAGTAGCCGATCTGGGCCGACCTGGCGGAGCCCCAGACGATGGCGCCCACGGTGAGCTGCCCGGCGAAGGCGCCCTCGTAGGTGACGACCCACGGCAGCGCGAGACCCTGCCTGGCCTCCCTGCGCAGGGTTCCGGCCATGGAGATGTAAGGACCGAGGCCGGTCTTGAAGAGAGGGGTCTCGGGATTGCTCGGTTCCCAGGGACGGAGCCAGTTCGCGTTGCGCAGCCGCGATTCCCGCCAGACGCGCACGTCCCGCAGCCGCAGCGGCCGAAGTCCTACCGGGCCTTCCGTAAGGGTCACCGGCCAGCCACGAAGTCGATCCACGCCCTCATCATCTCCCGAAGAAGGCCCGGCGTGCCATGGAAGCAAGGGAGACGGATCAGCGGGGGTGATCTCCGCCCCGGATCTGGTCCACGGCATGCCTGAGCACGGGAGACAGCACGCCCATACCGTCGCGTACCCCTCCCGAGGAACCCGGCAGATTGACGATCAACGTGCTGCCCGCCTGCCCGGCGAGCCCGCGGGACAGGATGGAGGTGGGTACTTTGTCCCGGTTCACCTGGCGGATGGCCTCGGCGATGCCGGGAACCTCCCTGTCGATCACCCTCCGGGTCATCTCCGGGGTGAGGTCCGCCGGGGTCAGGCCGGTGCCGCCGGTGGTGACGATCACGTCGTATCCCTCGGCGACCCCGGACCGCAGCGCCGCCTCGACCGGCTCGCCGTCGGGGACCACCTCCGGGCCGTCCACGTCGCACCCGGCCGCCGCCAGCAGCTCGGCCAGCAGCTTCCCCGAGGTGTCCTCGTACGTCCCGGCGGCGGCCCGGTTGGACGCGGTGATCACCAGAGCTCTCATGGGCTCATCCTCCCAGTCTCTCGTGGGTCCGGTCTTCGAGGACCCGGCCTGCTGAGGACCCGGGATCCGGTCTCTCGGGGATCCGGCGCCGTCGTGACGGAGTGTTTTCCCGCCTCGGAATATCCCGGGACGGGATATTCCGGAGCGAGATGGCTCGGGCGGGATGTCAGGGGCGGGTCCAGATCCCCGTCTTGCCGCCGGTCTTCTCCTCGACGCGGACATCGGTGATCACGGCCGCCGGGTCGACCGCCTTGACCATGTCGATCAGGGCGAGCGCGGCGACCGACACCGCGGTCAGCGCCTCCATCTCGACGCCGGTACGGTCGGCGGTCTTGACCCGTACCGTGATCTCCACGCCGTCGTCGACCACGACCAGCTCGACCTTGACCCCGTGCAGCGCGATGGGGTGGCAGAGCGGGATCAGGTCGGGGGTCCGCTTGGCGCCCATGATCCCGGCGATCCGCGCGGTGCCGATCGCGTCGCCCTTGGGGACCTCCCCCGACCGCAGCAGCGCCACGGCCTCGGCGGACAGCAGGACCCGGCCGGTGGCGGTCGCCGTACGGAGGGAGACGTCCTTGGCCGAGACGTCCACCATGCGCGCCGCGCCGGTCTCGTCGATGTGGGTGAATCCGGTCATTTCGCTCCGGTCCCGCTCGTTCACAGGGGAATGACCTCCACGTCCGTACCCTCGGGAAGCTCGGTGACGTCCTCGGGCACCACGATCAGGGCGTTGGCCGCGGCCAGGGCGGCGAGCTGGTGGGAACCCTGCCCGCGCACCGGGCCGACCGTACCGCCGGGGCCGAGCACGCCGCGCAGGTAGGAGCGCCTGCCCTCGGGCGAGCGGATCGGGCCGGTGGTGACCGCCCGCACGGTCGGCGTGGGCTCTTCGGGCAGGCCCTGCATCCTGCGCAACGCCGGCCGGACGAACAGGACGAACGACACGAACGATGAGACCGGGTTGCCGGGCAACGCGAAGATCGGCACCTGGTCCTCGCCGACCACGCCGAACCCCTGAGGCATGCCCGGCTGCATGGCGACCCGCTCGAAACGGACCGTGCCGAGCGGGCCGAGGGCCTCCTTGACGGGCTCGTACGCACCCATCGAGACACCGCCGCTGGTGATCACGAGGTCGGCCCGAAGCAGCTGCGCGTCGAGCTGGTCGAGGAATCCCGCGGCATCGTCGCCGACGATCCCCGCCCGGTAGCCCTCGCCCCCCGCCTCGCGGACGCCGGCGATCAGGGCGAAGCTGTTGGACTCCCAGATCTGGCCGGGTCCCAAGGGCAGGCCGGGCTCGACCAGCTCGGCTCCGGTGGAGATCACGACCACCCGTGGGCGTGGCCGTACGAGAACCCGGCGACGGCCGACACCCGCCAGCACCCCGAGCTGCGCGGGGCCGATCGGGGTGCCCACGGGCAGGACGACGTCGCCCGCCCGCACGTCCTCCCCGGACCTGCGGATGGCGTGGCCCTTCCCCGCCGGGCGGCCGATCGCGACCTGCGCGGTGCCGCCGTCGGTCCACTCGACCGGGACCACCGCGTCGGCCCCGGCGGGCAGCGGGGCCCCGGTCATGATCCGCATCGCCATACCGGGACCGATGGCCTGCAACCGGCCGTCTCCGGCCGCGATGTCGTCGATCACCGGGAGCGTCACCGGGGCGTCCGCGACGTCCTCGGCCCGCACGGCGTAGCCGTCCATCGCCGAGTTGTCGAAGGGCGGCAGCGCGACCGGGGCCGTGACCTCCTCGGCCAGCGTGGTGCCCAGCGCCCGTTCCAGCTCCAGCTCCAGCGGGGCGAGCACCCGCACGGTGCGGAGGATGTCGGAGAGATGGTCGTCGACCGATTTCAGGGAGCTCATCGCGAGGCCAGGAACTCCTTGAGCCAGGGCATGAACTCGGGCGCCAGGTCGGGACGCTCGGCGGCGAACTGCACCACCGTACGCAGGTAGTCGAGCTTGTTGCCGGTGTCGTAGCGGCGGCCCCTGAACAGCACGCCGTGCACCGGGCCGCCCTGGTCGGCGCCACGCCCGGCGAGGGTACGGAGCGCGTCGGTGAGCTGGATCTCGTTGCCGCGTCCCGGCGGGGTGTTCTCCAGGACCTCGAAGACGGCCGGGTCGATCACGTACCGGCCGATGATGGCCCAGTTGGACGGGGCCTCGTCGGCGGGGGGCTTCTCCACCAGGTCGGTCACCCTGACCACGTCGTCCTCACCGGTGGGCTCGATGGCGGCGCAGCCGTACAGGGAGACCTGCTCCTGGGGGACCTCCATCAGCGCGATGACGCTGCCGCCGTGCGTGCCGCGCACCTCGATCATGCGCTTGAGGAGCTCGTCGCGGTGGTCGATGAGGTCGTCGCCGAGCAGGCAGGCGAAGGGATGGTCGCCCACGTGCTGCTTGGCGCACAGGACGGCGTGGCCGAGGCCGCGCGGCGTGCCCTGCCGTACGTAGTGCAGGATGGCCAGGTCGGCGGGCTCCCGCACCTGGGAGAGGCGCTCGTCGTCGCCCTTGGCCTCCAGGATCTCCTCAAGCTCGTGGGCCCGGTCGAAGTGATCCTCGATGGAGCGCTTGTTCTTCCCGGTGACCATGAGAACGTCGAGCAGCCCGGCGGAGACGGCCTCCTCGACGACATACTGGATCGCGGGCTTGTCGACGATGGGCAACATCTCCTTGGGGGTCGCCTTGGTCGCCGGAAGAAAACGGGTGCCCATACCCGCCGCGGGAACGACTGCTTTCGTCACAGCTTCGAAGTCGGCCATAACCGAAACCTTAGTGGAGGGACCTGTGGACAAAGTGGAGGGACCTGTGGACAAGCTGACGCTGCGTGCCACGATCGAGGCCGCACGCGCCTCGATCCCCGACGAGAAGCGGCACGCGGCCTCCGTCCAGATCAGGGAATCCCTGCTGGACCGGCCCTGGGTCCAGATGGCCGGGCTGGTCGCGTGCTACTGGTCGATCGGTACGGAGCCCGCGACCCACGGGCTGGTCTTCGCCCTGTGGAAACACGGCGCGACCGTGATCCTGCCGGTGCTCCGCGACGACGACGATCTCGACTGGGCGGTGTACGACGGCCCCGACACCCTCGCCCCCGGCCGCTTCGGGATCATGGAACCGGTCGACACGCGGCGCGGCGTCGACGCCGTCAGGACCGCGGCCCTGGTGATCGTGCCGGCGCTCGCGGTGGACAGGTCCACCGGGGTACGGCTGGGCCGCGGCGGCGGCTCCTACGACCGGGCGCTGGCCAGGGTCGGCCCGAACGTGCCGACGGTGGCGCTGCTCCACGAGGGCGAGCTGCTCGACGACGTGCCCACCGAGCCCCACGACCTCGCGGTCCGCTACGCGGCGACCCCCGAGGGGATCTTCAGAACCACCGCCGCGGAGGTGTGACCGACCGGCGGAACGGGGCGTGACCAACCGGGAAGTGCAGGCGTGGCCAACCGGCGGAACGGAGCGTGACCGACCGGGAAGTGCAGGCGTGACCGACCGATGGGCGTAGGTGTGACCGACCGGCGGAATCGCCGCTGGACGCGGGGCTGAAGGCGTCGGAATCGTGACAGGGAGTGCGCGCCGCTCGTGCGTGGCGCCCCACCCGAATGCGACACAATGGTCCCCGGAGTCAGAGAGGGGACCAGATGGGACTGGACGTCTGGCTGCTTCTCGGTGCCGGAATCGTCATCGCGGCCATCGTCGCAGTCCGTGTCGCCCATCGGAGCGGACTGCCCAGCCTTCTGATCTTCCTGGGTTTCGGGTTGCTCGTCGGCGAGTCCGGGTTCGGGTTGCAGTTCGACAACCCTCAGCTCGCGCAGGAGATAGGTCTGATCGCACTGGCGATCATCCTGGCCGAGGGCGGCCTGACCACCACCTGGAGCCACGTCAAGGGAGCCATTCCCACCGCCCTGGTGCTCGCCACCGTCGGCGTGGGGGTGAGCATCGTGGCCGTCGCGATCCCGGCGCACCTCATCCTCGGCATGGACTGGCGGACCGCGCTCCTGCTCGGCGCGATCCTCGCCTCCACCGACGCGGCCGCCGTCTTCTCCGTACTGCGCCGCCTGCCCCTGCCCTCGCGCCTCGCGGGCATCCTGGAGGCCGAGTCGGGCCTCAACGACGCCCCCACGGTGATCGCCGTCATGCTGCTGAGCGCCGCCACCTCGCCCAGCCTGGGAGCGGCGCTGTTCGAGGTGATCCTCGAACTCGTGGTGGGCGCGGCCGTCGGCCTGGCGGTCGCCCCGCTCGGCGCGTACGCGCTGCGCCGCATCGCGCTGCCCGTCTCCGGCCTGTACCCCATCGCGGTGCTCGCGCTCGCGTTCGTCGCCTACGCGGGAGCCATGCTGCTGCACGGCAGCGGCTTCCTCGCGATTTACCTCGCGGCACTGGTCATGGGCAACTCCCGGATGCCGCACCGCGCGGCCTCGCGGGGTTTCGCCGAGGGCGTGGCCTGGCTGGCGCAGATCGGCCTGTTCGTCATGCTCGGCATGCTGGCCAGCCCCTCGGAGATGCCGTCCGCGATCGTGCCCGGCCTGGTGGCCGGGCTGATCCTGGTCGCGGTGGCCCGGCCTCTGTCGATCGTCGTTTCCGCGCTGCTGGTCCGGCTGATGCGCATCGACCGGCTGGGCTGGCGGGAGCAGGCCTTCCTGTCGTGGGCCGGGCTGCGCGGCGCGGTGCCCATCGTGCTCGCGACCATCCCCTGGGCCGCCACCTCCGTTCCTGACGGCACCGCCAAGTTCGTGTTCAACGAGGTCTTCGTGATCGTCATCGTCTACACCCTGCTGCAGGGGCCGACGCTGCCGTTCGTGGCGAAGCTCCTCAAGCTGTCCACCCCCGACGAGGCCCGCGACCTGGAGGTCGAGTCGGCGCCGCTGGAGGAGCTCAACGCCGACCTGCTCCAGGTCAGGGTGCCGCCGACGTCCAAGCTGCACGGCGTGGAGATCTTCGAGCTGCGGCTGCCCACGGACGCCCAGGTGACGTTGATCGTCAGAGACGGCCGGACGTTCGTCCCCACCGACTCCACGAGGATCAGGATCGACGATCAGTTGCTGGTGGTGACCACGGCCGCCTGCCGTGACACGGTCGAACGCCGGATGCGCGCGATCAGCCGCAAGGGCAAGCTCGCGGGCTGGTTCGGCGAACGCGGCACCTGACCGGGATCCGCCCTCTGATCGAAGGCGGCACCTGACCTGGATCGGCGTCTGCTCGAAGGCGGCACCCGATCCGAGGGCGGCCCGCATCCGAACCGGAGTCCGGCCGCATCCGCCCCAGGGCCCGGCCACATCCGAAGCGGGATTCGACCCATCCGAATCGGGGGCCGGCGACACCCGATCCGCCAGGCCGGGCCACGTCCGAAGCGGGGTCCGGCCCCATCTGATCGGAATCCGGCTACGGAATGCGAGGACTCCGACTCGCGTTTAAGCTTGTCGGCTGCGTACCATTAGCAGTCGCGCCACTAGAGTGCCAATCGGCGCGGATCATTACGAGGAGGAGCGCGTGCCCACCTACCAGTACGCCTGCACAGCTTGTAACAACCAGTTCGAAATCGTCCAGAAGTTCTCCGACGACGCTCTCACCGAGTGCCCGAGCTGCACGGGCGACCTGCGCAAGGTGTTCTCCGCGGTCGGCATCGTCTTCAAGGGCTCGGGCTTCTACCGGACCGACAGCCGGTCCTCGTCGTCGAGCACGGTGACGTCCGCGAACGGTTCGTCGAGCTCCTCGGATTCCTCCGGTTCGAAGTCGTCCGACTCGTCGAGCTCGTCCGACTCGTCCTCGTCGAAGTCGTCGAGCTCCTCGTCCTCGTCGGACTCCACGTCGACGAAGACCGCGAGCAGCACGGCCGCCGCGGCCTCCTGAGCCGCGTCCCCGCCCCCTCGAACCCACCACCCCCTCCCCGGGCGGCCGTCCGACCGGCCGCCCCGACCATGGCCTCCCACCCGCCCCCCACCGGCCGAAGCGGGGTCGACGAGCCCCGGCCCCTCCGTGCGCCGCCGGTGATCACAGGACGGCCCGCGGTTGGTTCGGCACAGCTTGTACGACCTCCGATCGACATCCCACCGTTTTCACCGAAAGTGATCGGTCGGCTACCCGGGGACGCGGTTATCCACAGGCCTTCACCCTGGCTCCTCAGGGACCGGCCCGTGGCGCTAACCTCGGCTCCATGGTCACTCGCGCGGACATCGGAGTCATCGGCGGCTCGGGCTTCTACTCCCTGCTCGACGACGCCACAGAGGTCGAGATCACCACGCCGTACGGCCCTCCCAGTGATGTCGTCACCGTCGGCCGGATCGGGTCGCGCTCGGTCGCCTTCGTGCCCCGCCACGGCCGCGACCACCGCTTCCCTCCGCACCGGATCCCCTACCGGGCGAACCTGTGGGCACTGCGTTCCCTAGGCGTCCGCCAGGTCCTCGCCCCCAGCGCGGTCGGCTCCCTGCGCGCCGAGATCGGCCCCGGCGCCCTGGTCGTCCCCGACCAGATCGTCGACCGCACCTCAGGCCGGGTGCAGACCTACTACGACGCGGACGGCGTCGTCCACGTCGCCTTCGCCGACCCCTACTGCCCCTCGGGTCGCACGACGGCCGTCTCCACGGCGCGTTCCGCCGACTGGGAGGTGACCGACGGCGGCACCCTCGTGGTCATCGAGGGCCCGCGCTTCTCGACCCGCGCCGAGTCCCGCTGGTTCAGCGGCAACGGCTGGTCGATCGTCGGCATGACCGCCTCCCCCGAGGCCGCCCTCGCCCGCGAGCTGGCTCTCTGTTACACCTCGGTCTCCCTCGTCACCGACCACGACGCCGGGGTCGAGGCGGGCGAGGGGGTCACCCACGACGAGGTCCTCGCCTTCTTCGCCACCAACGTCGGCCGCATGCGCTCCCTCGTCGGCGACATCGTCGCCGCCCTCCCCGAAGAACGCACCTGCCCCTGCCAGAACGCCCTGGACGGCCTCAAGCTCCCCTTCGACCTCCCCGGCTGATCCTGTGGCCGGCGCACCCGGCATCACCACCAGGTGAGTAACCGACGAATCCCGAAAAGGGCTGAATCCCGCTCCCCCGGCCACGCCACCCGGATCCGTCGAGAATCCTCGATCCGCCCCGCCCCGCCCCGCCCCGTCCCGCCGATCGGCGGGGCGTCCCATCCACCCCGGGCACCGCCTCGCCACTCGGCGGGGCGTCCCACCCGCCACGGGCACCACGCCACCACTCGGCGGGGATGTCCCATCCATCACGGGCACCGCGCCGCCCGGCTCCCACCCTTGGAGTCAGCCATGCGCGCTCTGCGCCGCTTCCTCGACCGCCGTCACCGTCTCATCGCCACCGCCGTCGCCGCCCTGGCGATGGGATGCGCCGTGCTGGCGCTGCGCCCGGACACCGCCTCGGTGACCGTCCTGACCGCCGCCAGAGATCTTTCCGGAGGCGTGCTGGAGCCGGCCGACCTGACACCGGCCCCGCTGAGACCCGGTACGGTCCCCGACGGCGCCCTGAGGCCCGGCACGCCGTACGCGGGAAAGATCCTGACGGGTCCCGCGCGGCGCGGCGAACCGCTGACCGACGTCCGCCTGCTCGGCCCCGGCCTGCTGACCGCCCACGGTGAGGGGACGGTCGCCACCCCCGTACGCGTCGCCGATCCCGAGACCGCGCGCCTGCTCTCCCCGGGTGATGTGGTGGACGTGCTCGCCGCCAGCTCGACATGGGACGGCGATGCTCCGGCGACCGTCGCGGCCCAAGACGTCACGGTCCTGGCCACCCCGGGCGGGGAGTCGGAGCGGGGCGCGCTCGTCGTGCTCGCCACCACGTCGGCCCAGGCGACCGAGCTGGCCTCCGCCCAGGCCGGCGGGCGGCTCTCCATCACGATCGGCTCCCGCACGGAATGAATCTCCCTCGATCAATGAGGGCGCGGCGGTCCGAGCCGAGAAAGATCCGGTCGCCGTACCCGAATTCCGCATGCCTCCCCTCAGCGGCCCCAACAACGATTGCGTCGAGGTGGCCACCGCCTGCCGGGGCTCGTCGCCGTGCGCGACAGCAAGGACCCGTCCGGCCCGGCGCCGACCTTCTTCCCGAGGGCCTGTTCCCCGGGGGCCTGGAACGGCTTCCTGACGGGCATCCGCAACGGAGAGACCGGATCTGCCGCCGAACACCGACTTCGGAGACAGGGGCCGCGAGACCGCAGCCCCTCTTACAGCAGGGAACCGATCTTGGGGTCGTACTCCCAGTGCCAGGGCTCGAAGGGGCTGACGTAGGCCCACTTGGGGTGGATCCAGCCGAACTTCTTGCCGTTGGTCTCCAGCCAGTTGAACTCGGCCGAGCGGAAGCGCTCGACGCCCCCGCACAGGTCGACGGCGAGTCCCAGACCGTGGTTGCTGCGGCCCGGGATCGCCGCCAGGCCGGGACGCGTGTAGTAGACCGACTGCTGCTCGGCCAGGCTCCGGTAGCTGTCGGTCACGCACATCGGCCTGCCGAACTGCCGCTTGTACGACTCGTTGAGACTGATGAACGCAAGCGCAGCGTCCCCCCGCAGCTGGTTGCCCCGCTGCTGGAGGGGGCAGAGGTAGGCCTGCGGGATGAGGCCGTTGGGGAATTCGCTCATCGAGGTCGCCCTGGTCGGGTCGCACCCGGCCGCGGGACGCCCCTTCTTGTCGATCTTGACGCCCAGCTTCACCAGCGCCTTGGTCAGGGACTGCACGATCTTCTGCGAGCGCACCCTGAGCGTCTCGATCTCGGCGCCCATCTGCGCCTCCGCGAGGAGGTTGCTCGCCCGGAGTTCCTGCGCCTCGCCCGCCAGGCGCTCCCGTTCCAGCTGCAGGCGGCTGCTGTCCTCAAGGATCAGGTCGCGCTCGGCGACGATCTGGGTGAGACCGGCCATCGCACGCAGGGTGTCGGTGTCGGACTCACCGGACAGGAAACCGGCCACGTCCCCACCGCTCGGCTGCTGGTAGAGCACTCCGACGAGGTCCGACAGCGGCTGCCGCATCTGGGCGAAGGCCCTCTCGGCCACCTGCAGCTCCCGCAGCTTGGTGGAGAGCTTCTTCTCCGAGGTGCGGATCTGGGTCCGCCTCTGCTCCAGCGCCTTGGTCGCGGCCTCAAGATCCTTGGCGGCCTTCTCCGCCTCACGACGCAGTTCTGTGAGATTCACCGGCTCCGCGGCAACGACGGCCTGAACCTCCGCCGGCGCCCGCTGCGCGGCAGCGGCTCCCGGCAGGAAGGAAGTCATCGTCGCGACGACGGCGATCAGACCCGCTGATCGACGAGGTGGCACGTTCGACCCCTCCGTTTGCGAACTCGTGACCTGGGTCAGGCACGCACGCTACTACAGCTGACCAAGTGCACGGGCCAGACTCTCCACAGCCGTTATGCGCCGAACACCCCATTTTGGGACCGGACAAGTCAGACTTCTTGCCGCGCGCGCTTCTTACAGACCTCCCAGAGCCACGTCCCCTTCCACTCCGCCGAACACCCGTCGCGGGGCTCAGGTGGCGCGAGTGGCGGCGTCCGCTCCCCCCGAGGCTCAAGTGCCACAGAGGGCGGCAATGCCACCTTCCGTGGCCCTCTGGAGCCTTGCGGGCGGGTCTTTATGGGGACGACCACATCTGTCTCACCCGCACCATCCGTCCCGTTCGCCTCACGGGCATCATCCAGCCGGCCGGGCTCGCTCGGGTCCTCCTCCGTACGACGCACTCCCGATTTCGCCGCGACGGGCACCCACCCCCCGTACACCCGCTCCGGCCGCAACGGCGGAGGCACCAGCCTCGGCTCGAACATCCGGCTCCGCACGGGCCCGACCACGACCGGCACCACGGCCACCGCGTCCCCCGGCGGCTCCTCGTCCGGCGACCCGTCAGGCCCCCCGGCCCCCAGCCGGGACGTCGTGCCGTTCCAAGCTCCCCCACTCTCCAGGGAGCCCCGCCGCTCCCCGCCCTTCGCCCAGAGACCCCTGTCGTCGCGAAGCGTCTCGGCTTCCTCGGACCTTTCGAACTCTTCCGTCTCTTCCGCCTGTGCGGCTTCCCTGGCCTCTTCGGCTTTTCCGCGCCTTTCGACCTCTCCAGGTCCCTCAGGCTCCGCATCGGCGTCGGTCATCCGGACGGCCGCCTCGTAGCCGGTGAGCTCGGCCACCAGCAACCCCCCGGCCAGAAGCGCGGGCGCCAGCATCGCACCACACAACACCACCGGTCGCAGGGCGCGATGCCCGCGAATGCGCTTCCGTCGCCTGTCGATCACGGAACGTGACGCTAACCTCGCCCACCACCCCACACCCGCCCACTTGCCGCCCTTTTACTCCAGGCCAGCGAAGCGATAACCCATCCTCTGCCCCCAACTCCCCCTCGGAGCGCGCAACCACTCGCCACTTTCGCTACTCTTACTAGGAGCCCCTGCCTCCGTAGCTCAGGGGATAGAGCACCGCTCTCCTAAAGCGGGTGTCGCATGTTCGAATCATGCCGGGGGCACCTAGTTGACCTTGCGATCTGTCGTCTGACCCGAGAGTGCTTCTCAGGTCAGGCATGCGTCGTGTGTGGCCGTAGGTCACCGAACGCAGCCCTGACTCATTGGTCACGGTCTGTTCACAGGTTGATCTTGAGCGGGTTTCTGCAGCTCACGCGTCGAAACAGAGCCGTCAGACCATCGAGAGATGCCTTCCTACCGATCTTTTCGACGACCGCTTGCCCGCCCGGAGTTTCACATGGAGGGCGACAAAACATCCGATTCAGGTGACCATGACTTCATGGACGGCAAGCGAGTGCTGGGTATCGACGGATGCAAGAAGGGCTGGATCGGTATCGCGCTCGGTGAAGGCCGTCTGAGCGTGTACTTCGCGGCGCAGATCGGCGATCTCGTCTCCCTCGCAGAGAGAGGGCGATCTTGAGGTCATCACCGTCGACATGCCGATCGGTCTTCCTGATCACGGGCGTCGGCAGGCCGATGTGCTGGCGCGTCGGGAGGTAGGCCCGCGCTGGAAATCGGTGTTCATCACTCCGACCCGTGCTGCGATGGAGGCGGACGATCACTCATCGGCTGTCGCGATCAACCTCCGCCTGGCCGACGAAAAGGTTTCGCAACAGGCTTTCGGCCTGAAAGAGAAACTGCTGCAGGTCGACCGGTGGGTTCGCCAGGCGCGGCAGCACGTGGTTGAAGTCCATCCCGAACTCTGCTTCGCCCGGTTGGCGGGCGCCCCTCTCCCCATTCGCAAGACCGTCTGGGCGGGCGTGGAGCACCGGCGTGCCCTGCTGGCCGAGGCGGGCATCGTGGTTCCTGGAGATATCGGCTTGGCCTGCGCAATGGCGAAGGTGGACGACGTCCTTGACGCCGCAGTCGCGGCCTGGACAGCACAACGCATCACCATGGGTCGGGCACAGTCCGTCCCCAGCCCGCCCCAGACATTCAGCGACGGCCTGTCCTGCGCGATCTGGGCCTGATCGACCATGTCGCCATCAGACTCGATGGGGTGGGCCGTCGCATGTCGCTGCGGGGCGCCGGGTTCCACGGGCCCGGGGCCGGGCTCCTTTCTGCTCGTTGAGGCGAGGGTCCGGCGTCAGGTGAGGGCCGGTAGCCGGGTGAGGCGCTGCCAGGCCAGGACGAACGCCTGTGCCCAGGGCCAGGTGCGCTCGATCCGCAGGTAACGGCGGCGGGCGTGGGTGGCCAGGCGGGCGGGCAGGCGGGCGATGGCCTGCTCATCGGCCTGTGCCGTTTCACCTGGGCTTCCGCCGACGGTTCTTGTCGTCAGCCGCGCTTGCGTGCCGTGAGGAGGAGGTACTCCCATTCCATCACCGTTTTTTCCTCGCCCTGTAGATGGCGGCGGGCCAGTTCGGTGAGAGCGTGGTCCAGGGCGGCGATCCGGTCGGGGTCCCCGGCCATCCCTTGGTAGACGGCGACGGTCGGGCCGTAGTTGGCCTTGAAGTAGTCACGAAACGCGCTGGGGTGAGCGAACCGGTCGATCGTGACCGTCTGCCGACGCATGACGACATCGGTGACCGCGTCCCCGAGCAGCGCACGGACGTGATCCTCGCTGCCCCACAACGGAGGGGGTTGCGCGCCGGGCGGAGGTGGGGGCGCATACGGTTTCATCGTCGCGAACATCTGACCGATGAACCCCTCCGGCGTCCAGTTGAGCAGGCCGATCGTGCCGCCCGGGCGGCAGACCCGGATCAGTTCGTCGGCACTGGCCTGGTGGTGGGGAGCGAACATGACCCCCACACAGGACAAGACCGTGTCGAACTCACCGTCGGCGTACGGCAGGGCCTCCGCGTCGGCCTGCCGCCACTCGACCTCTGCGCCGCGCTGCGCGGCCAGGGCCCGTCCCACCTCCAGCAGTTCCGGGGTCAGGTCGCCGGCCACCACGCTCGCCCCGGCCAGCGCTGCGGGAATGGCGGCATTGCCGGACCCGGCGGCCACGTCCAACACCCGGTCCCCGGGTCCCACCCCGCAGGCCTCGACCAGGATCGCGCCCAGATCAGGGATGATCTCGGCGGCGACCGCGGGATAGTCGCCCAGCGCCCACATCTTGCGATGCCTGGCCTTCAGTGCGCGGTCGGCCTCTAACGCGTCGCTCTGTACGTTCATCTTGCTTCTCCCTCATCGCCGCGGTGAACTGGGATCGACGGTAAGGAAGGACGGGTTCGCCATCTAGTACACGATCTGTACCAGCACCCGGCCAAGGCCCGGTCGGGTGTCTCTGGCGTTCATGGCGGCTGAGCTTAGACTGCGGAGCATGGGCTCCTCGTATCACCAGTTCTGCCCAGTCGCCAAGGCCGTGGAACTGCTCGACGAACGCTGGACGCTGCTCGTCATCCGGGAACTGGTGTGCGGGACCGAGCGTTTCAACGAGCTGCGTCGCGGTCTGCCGCGCATGTCCCCCACGCTGCTGTCCCGACGGCTGCACCAGCTCACACATGCCGGCATCGTGGAGAGGCACGCCGAGGACAACGATGTGCGATACGTCCTGACCCAGGCCGGCCACGAACTGCGACCGGTGGTCGAGGCGCTCGCCGCCTGGGGCATCCGCTGGATCGGAGAGCTGGGCGACGAGGACCTGGACCCGAAGCTGCTGCTGTGGGACATGCACCGCAACGTTGACCAGACCGCCGTTCCGGACGGGCGGACGGTCATCGAGTTCCGGTTCCCGGACGTGCCGCCCAGCAGTCGCCGCTGGTGGCTCGTGATCACACGTGGCGAGGTCGACGTCTGTGACACAGACCCCGGCCACGCCGTGACCGTGACGGTGACCGCCGGCCTGCGCAGCATGGTCGAGGTCTGGCGCGGCAACCTGAGCTGGTCGGATGCGCTGCGCGCCCACGCGGTCGAGGTGCGGGGTCCCGAAGCGCTACGCCGCGCCGTACCCATGTGGTTCACGCTTCCCGAATGGGCCTCCGTGCCCCGGCCTGTCAGGCCGCTTCCTTTCGGGACCGGTCAGTCGATGTAGTCGGTGATGGTGTTGACCGAGCAGGTCTCCGTGCCGCCGCGGTACATGCACAGGCGGTACTTGATCCAGTGGCGCGAGGTGTCGGACTTGTAGTCGCTGAAGGTGATCTCGGCCGCGTTGCCGCCGCTGGTGGTCACCTTGTGGGTGGAGTTCCACTTCCCCTCGGCGTACTGGGTCGTGTAGAGGAGCTTGGCCCACGTCGTGCCCGCCGCGGCCCGCAGCGTGAAGGAGTTGCGACCCTTGGCCATGTTGTGGGTGCCCGAGTTGTACCAGACGATGGCGGCCATGTTGCCGCTCTGCTTGAGCTCGATGTACGAGGTGTACGCGCTGGCGGGCGTGGCGGTGGCGACGACGAGCCCGGCGGCGGCCGCGACCACCAGGGTCCGGCTGAGGAGGTTGCTGCGCACGGTGGTTCCCCCAGGAGATTCGGAGTGGTGCTCACGATGATCGCGGGACGCCGTACACACAGTTGACATGATCACTACGCATTCGCTACACAGGAGCCGCCTAGCACGTAATAGGGGACGGACGGCACATCGATGCAGTTTTCGGTCTTCGGCCCTGTCGTGGTCGAGCGAGATGGGCTTCGCGTCTCCGTTCCCCGCTCACAGCGGCGCGGACTCTTGGCGTTGCTGCTGCTCAACGAGGGCCGCCTGCTCTCCGTCGACGCCATCTGCGAGGCCCTGTGGGGCGGCGCCGCCCCGGCGACGGCCCGCCAGCAGATCCAGACCGGAATCCACGCCATCCGCATGGCGCTGCGCGACCTCGACGGCGAGGACGCCGTGATGGCCGGCCCCGCCGGATACGGCATCGCCGCCGGGTACGGCACGCTCGACCTTGCCAGGTTCGAGGAGATGACCGAGCGCGCCCGCAGGCTGCCACCCCCCGAGGCGGCCAGCATGCTCCGGCAGGCCCTGGCGCAGTGGCGCGGGCCCGCCCTGGCCGACGCGTCGGGCGCGTTCGTGGAGCCCGCCCGCAGCCGCCTGGAGGACCAGCGGCTGGCCGTCATCGAGGATCTCGCACAGATCGAGCTGGCACGCGGCAACACGGAGGCCGCGCTCCAGGAGATCCGCCCGCTCATCGAGACCCACCCGCTGCGCGAGCGGCTCAGGGAGAGTCACATGCTGGCGCTCTACCGAGCCGGGCGGCCGACCGAGGCGCTGGAGAGTTTCCGCGACCTGCGGGCTCGCCTGGCCGAGGAGCACGGCCTCGCTCCCGGGCCCGCGCTCGTGGCCCTCCAGCAGCGCATCATCGAGGCCGATCCGGCGCTGCTGCCGGGGCCGGTCGTCCGTACGCGCGGGAACCTGCCCGCCGACACGACCACCTTCGTCGGGCGGCGGGCCGAGGTCACCGAGGTCGCGCGGCTGCTGGCGGGGTCGCGGCTCGTCACGCTCACCGGCGTCGGCGGCGTCGGCAAGACCCGGCTGGCCGTCCACGTCGGCCGCGACCTGGCGCCGCAGACCCCCGACGGCGTCTGGCTGGTCGACCTCTCCGGGCTGGGCGACCCCGGCCTGGTGGCCGAGACCGTCGGCGAGGCTCTCGGCGTGGCCGGGCAGACCGCCCGGCCGCCCGCCGACGAACTGCGCGACCACCTCGCCGACCGGCGGACCCTGCTGATCCTGGACACCTGCGAGCACCTGGTGGAGGCCTGCGCGCACCTTACCGAGTCGTTGCTGCGCGGCGCGCCCGGCCTGCGCGTCCTGGCCACCAGCCGCGAGGCCCTCGCCCTGCCCGGCGAGCGCGTGTACGCCGTGCGGCCGATGGCGGGCAGCGGCGACGGCGCCGCGCTGTTCGCCGAGCGGGCCAGGGACGTCGACCGCGAGTTCGCCCTCACCCGCCACCACGACCAGGTCGCCCGGCTCTGCGACCGGCTCGACGGCATCCCCCTGGCGATCGAGCTGGCCGCCGTACGGCTGCGCGTGATGACGGTCGCCGAGATGCTGGAGCGCGTCGACGCGCGGTTCGCGCTGCTCGGTGGCACCCGCACGACTCAGGCGCGGCACCAGACGCTGCGCACCGCCATCGAGTGGAGCCACCAGCTCTGTTCGGCCGGGGAGCGGGCGCTGTGGGCGCGGCTGTCGGTTTTCCCCGGCACCTTCGACCTGCGCGCGGCCGAGGACGTCGGCGTGAGCGAGGACACCACCGACGTGTGGCGGGTGCTGGCCGGCCTGGTCGACAAGTCGATCGTGATGCGCGAGCGCGACGGCCGGTACCGCCTGCTCGACGCGATCCGCGAGTTCGGCCGGGAGCGCCTGCGGGAGATCGGCGAGGAGGAGCGGTCCGCCCGGCTGCACCGCGACCACTACCACGCTCTCTCGCTACGGTTCGAGGCCGAGTGGTTCGGCCCCGGCCAGGTCGAGTGGTGCGACCGCCTCCTGCGCGAGGACGCCAACCTGCGCGCCGCCCTCGACTTCGGCGTGAGCAGGCCCGGCGAACGCCTGCGCGCCCTTGAGCTGGCCGCCGCCCTGTGGCCCCTGTGGGCCGCGTGCGGCCGGTTGCGCGAGGGCCGCCACCACCTCGACCGCGCTCTGGCCGCCGCCGCCGAGCCCTCCCCGCAGCGCACCAAGGCACTGTGGGCCTGCGGCCACCTGACCGTGGGCCAGGGGGACCTCACGGCCACCCGCCGCCTGGCCGCCGACTGCCTGGCCGCCGCGACCTCGGTGATCGCCGAAGGCGCCGGGACCGTGGAGGCGGAGGACGCGCTGATCTACGCTTTCCACCTCGAAGCGGTGGCGGCGACGCTGGCCGGGGAGCACGCCGTGGCCGAGGCCGCCACCCGGCGGGCCGTGGCCCGCCACCGCGGGGGCGACGGGCCGCCCGCCCGGCTGCTGACGCTGCTCATCTCGCGCGCGTTCGCGCTCCTGCACGCGGGCGACCCGCATGGCGCGCAGGTGACCCTGGCCGAGCACCGCGCCGTGGCCGAGGGCCTGGGCGAGATCTGGACCCGGTCGTGGGGCGACTACATCGGCAGCCAGGTCGCCCTGGTCATGGGACGGCTCAACGAGGCGGCGGCGCTGGCGGCCGGCTCGCTGCGGGCCCGCTACCTGCTGCGCGACAGCCTCGGCATGGCCAACTGCGCCGACACCCTCGCCCAGGTCGCGGTCACGGCCGGCGACGGCGAGCGCGCCGCCCGGCTGCTGGGGCTGGGTCATCAGCTGTGGCGCGACTACGGCCACCCCCAGATGGGTTCTCCGGAGCTGCGCGACGCCCGTGCCCGCTGCGAGGCGGCGGCCCGCGCGCTGGCGGGGGACTCCCGATACGAGGCCGGTTTCGCCGAGGGCGCCGCACTCGGCCTGGCCGAGGCCGTCGAGTACTGCGAGGGCCCCACCGGCTGCCTCACGCCCGGCTGAGGACGGCGAACTCGCACTCGGGATCGTGCGGCGGGGCCGGCGCCCCGTCGACGACGAAGCCGAGTGCGACCGAGGTCCCGGCCTGCCAAACGTGCAGGCTCGCACGGCCGAAAACCGCTTGCCCCGTGTGGTGGGCTCAGGGAACGTTGTGTCCATGACGCTCTGACGGACGCCTCCCGCCACTCCGAGATGCCACGGCGCCGGCTCGCGC
This sequence comes from Streptosporangium sp. G12, assembly GCF_052983175.1. Taxonomy (NCBI): domain Bacteria; kingdom Bacillati; phylum Actinomycetota; class Actinomycetes; order Streptosporangiales; family Streptosporangiaceae; genus Streptosporangium; species Streptosporangium sp. G12. Next base: position 84,530 of record NZ_JBRIQO010000036.1, read on the forward strand.
CGTAACGCTGTCAGCCCACACTCTTTTGAGGGAAGCGAGTCGCTTTGTCCCAGCACGACTCCCGGCCGGAGTCCCCGCTGCCGTCCACCGCGGCCGTGGGTCCGGCCACCGTCGCCGTGTTCGCCTCCCCGGCGAGCTGGATCGAGTCCGACGCCCTCGCGCAGTGCCACCAGGTGGCCGCGCTCGACGGCATGACGCACGTCGCCGCC
>NZ_JBRIQO010000037.1:0-83964 GCF_052983175.1 Streptosporangium sp. G12
CCTGGTCGCCTTCGCGGTGATGTCCCTGGTCTGGGACGCCGGGGCCCGCCGCGCGATCGGCCTGCGCAAGCCGTACGTGGGGGCGCTGAACAAGGACCTGACCGGCGCCGTGCTGGCGATGGGCCTGCTGCCCGTGGTCACCTACGTCGTCTCCTGGGCCGGTTGGTTCGTCTCGCCGCTGGGCTGGGGCCGCAACTGGGTGCAGGCGACCTCGCAGGGCCCGGGGTTCTTCGTCTTCGACTCGCTCCGGTCGTGGCTGAGCTACCAGGTGCAGGTGCTCGGCTTCCACACCGGGCTGAGCACCGGGCACAACTACCAGTCGGCCCCCTGGACCTGGCCGCTGCTGTCCCGCCCGGTGGCGTTCCACTATCCGCCGAACAAGACCGGGTGCGGCGTCGACAGCTGCGCCGAGGCGGTGCTCGGGGTCGGCACCCCGGTCATCTGGTACGGGGGTCTCGCCGCCCTCATCGCCATGATCGCCTGGTACGTCGCCACCCGCGACTGGCGCGCAGGAACCGTGCTCGTCGGCTACGCCGCCGGCTGGCTCCCCTGGTTCTACTACGCCCTCGCCGACAACCGCACCATGTATCTCTTCTACGCGATCACGATGCTCCCCTTCATGATCCTCGCGTTGACCCTGGCCGCCGGGCTGATCATCGGACGGGCGGACGCCGCGCCCAACCGCAGGGCGATGGGGGCCGCGGTCGTCGGGGCCTTCACGCTCCTCGCGCTGATCAATCTCGGGTGGCTCTACCCGGTGCTCGTCGCCGAGCTCATCCCGCACTCCCAGTGGTGGGCGCGGATGCTGTTCCGGAGCTGGGTGTGACGGGACCGGGTGTGCCGGGATCCGGTGTGACGGGACCGGTCGTGCCGGTATCGGGCGCGCCGGGGGTGGTCGCGACGGGTCCGTCCGTGACGGCGGGCGGCTCGGTCGTGGCGGTCGCGGTCGCGGGCGGGGTCGGGGTCGCGGGCGGCGCGGCGGGGCCGATCATGATCGTTCCGGCCGGGGCGTCATCGGGGACGACGTCGCCGTCCGTGACGGCGGGCGGCGCGGTGGCGGGCCTGGAGAACCCGTGGCGCAGCGAGATCGCCGCCGCCAGGCACGCCAGCGGCACCGCGGGCAGCAGGTAGCGGTAGTCGAACTCGGCCGTCGCCGCCGGGGCCAGGATGAGCCCGAACGCCGCCAGCCACGGCAGCAGCACGGCCCCGCCCAGCCTGCGCCAGCGCGCCACCACCCCGGCCAGGCCGACCAGCAGCAGCGCGCCGAGCACGATGCCGGGCAGCCGGACGACGCGCTGGTAGCCCTGCAGGAAGGTGGCCCACGGGGCGTGCAGGTCGGTGCCGATCACGCGCTGCTTCCCCTGGAGCTGCGCGACCCGCAGGCCCGGGTCGTACTTGCGCGCGTCGGTGTCGGTGTTGCCCTGGTACGACGACCAGGCGGGCAGGACCTTGGTCGTCAGCGGGAACTCGTACTGCACGTAGGTCTGGACGTCGGGGAAGCGCGGCCTGCCCCAGTGGAAGGCGCGGAAGAAGTCGCCGGCCACGATGCCGAGATAGTCCATCGGCTGGGACAGGATGGCCCGCTGGGCGAACGCGCCCGCGGTCTTGTTCATCTCCGGGGTGAACGTGCTGCCCACCCCGAAGGCGTGGAAGCGCTGGCCGTTCTGTGCCCACCAGAGATACTTCTGCCCGGAGAAGTGGCGCTCGCTCGGTGGCGCGCTGATGCACAGCAGCGCCAGCTCCAGCTCCTCGCGCGGATCGACCTTCATCTTCGTGCAGTCGGCGAAGAGCGACGTCCGCATGTAGAGGATCGCGCCGTCGCTGTTGGTCATCGCGAAGTTGCCGTGCGCCGAGGCGAACCAGGCCATGTAGCCGACCACCGGGAGGGCGCACGCGGTGATCATCGCCGCGATCGTCTTCCAGGCCGTGCGCTTGACCAGCAGGTAGACCACGACCAGCGCGAGGATCGGCAGGCCGATGGACCGGGTCAGGGCGGTCAGCGCCAGCATCAGCCCGATCACCGCGCCGAGCCGCCAGGACATCCGCCGGTGCCAGAGCACCAGCGTGATCACGCCCACGACCAGCAGCATGAACATCACGTCGGACATGATCAGGTGTTCGAGCTGGATCTGGTACGTGTCGAACAGCACCGGCACCGCGGCCAGCGTCGCCCCCCAGCCGGGCAGCCCGAACCTGCCGCGCAGCAGGGTGTAGATCAGGACCGCGATGCCCAGGCCCATCAGGTGCTGGACGAAGGCCACCAGCGCGAAGCTGTGCAGGGGCCTCAGCAGCAGGAGCAGGAAGGAGTAGCCGTTCGGGCGCAGGGCGCTGGGGCGGCTCGGGTTGACGGCCCCCGAGACGTACTCGTAGGAGTCGTTGAACCACAGAGCCGGGCCGTAGCCGAGCATGGTGACCACACGCAGCAGGAACGCCAGCGCGAGGGCGGCCACGAAGAGGCGATGCCGAGAGAGGAAGGCTCGCAGGCGAGCGCCCCGCTCGGGCGGAGGCACGTCCAGGCGAGGGCGGTCGGCGACGGTCACCATGCATTACAGGATGCCAGCCGTTTCGGGGAGTTGACCCGGGCAGGGGACTCTAGAGGGCATCATGGTGAGATTGGCTTGTGCAGTGAGTGAAGGGTTGAGACGTGGAACTGACCGTGGTCATGCCTTGCTTGAACGAGGCGGAGACCGTGGAGACCTGCGTACGCAAGGCGCTCGCCTGCATGCGGGAGCACGGGATCGACGGGGAAGTCCTGATCGCCGACAACGGCAGCACGGACGGCTCACAGCAGCTCGCGCGCGAGGCCGGAGCCCGGGTCGTGCACGTCGACGCCAAGGGATACGGCAACGCGCTGATGGGCGGCATCCGCGCGGCGCGCGGCCGCTACGTCATCATGGGCGACGCGGACGACTCCTACGACTTCACGGCGCTGCTGCCCTTCGTCGAGCAGCTCCGTGACGGTGCCGACCTGGTGATGGGCAACCGGTTCAAGGGCGGCATCGCGCCGGGCGCCATGCCCCCGCTCCACCGCTACCTGGGCAACCCGGTGCTCTCCTTCATCGGCCGCCTGTTCTTCCCCAGCGCGATCGGCGACTTCCACTGCGGCCTGCGCGGCTTCCGGCGCGACTCCATCCTCAGGCTCGGCCTGCAGACCGGCGGCATGGAGTTCGCCAGCGAGATGGTGGTCCGCTCGACCCTGTCCGGGCTGGACGTGCGCGAGGTGCCCACCACGCTGTCGCCCGACGGCCGCTCCCGCCCGCCGCACCTGCGCTCCTGGCGCGACGGCTGGCGCCACCTGCGCTTCCTGATGCTCTACAGCCCCCGCTGGCTGTTCTTCATCCCCGGCCTGGTCCTGATGACCCTCGGCCTGGTCGCGGGCGCCGCCCTCACCTTCGGCCCGGTCTACATCGGCAAGCTCGCCTTCGACGTCGACACCCTGGTCGGCGCCTCGGCCATGGTGGTGATCGGCTTCCAGGCGTCGCTGTTCGCCCTGTTCACCAAGGTGTACGCCGCCGAGGAGGGCTTCCTGCCGGAAGACCGCAGGGTGCGCAAGCTCGTCGACATCGTGAGCCTGGAGAAGGGCCTGATCGTCGGCGGGCTGCTCGCCCTGGGCGGCCTGGGCGGACTGGTCGCCTCGCTGGTCCACTGGCAGACGCGCAGCTTCGGCCCGCTGATCCCGTCGGAGTCGCTGCGCATCGTCGTGCCCTCGGCCACCGCGCTGATCGTGAGCTTCCAGACGATCTTCGCGGCGCTGTTCATCAGCATTCTGGGCATCCGCCGTACCAAGGAGACGCCCATCGACGTGGCCGCCTCCGCCGCGGAGGAGGCCGCCGAGGCCGTCAGCCGCGCCGCCGCGGGCGACCCGGCGGACGCCCCCGTCGACGGTGCCACGCCGGCGGCCCCGCGGCTGCCGTGAGCGCCGCGGCGGCTTCGGGAAAAGGTCCCGGAAAGTCGAGGGCCGCGGAGAACCACGACAGCACCAAGACCCGAGGCCGCGTCCCTTAGGCTTGCATCATGTCCCAGCACATCCTGACCGCGGTCGCCTGGCCATACGCCAACGGCCCCCGCCACATCGGGCACGTCTCCGGATTCGGCGTGCCGTCCGACGTCTTCAGCCGCTACCAGCGGATGGCGGGCAACAAGGTCCTCATGGTGAGCGGGACCGACGAGCACGGCACCCCGATCCAGGTCCAGGCCGACAAGGAGGGCCTCACCGCCCGCGAGCTCGCCGACCGCTACAACAGAGTGATCGTCGAGGACCTCCAGGCGCTGGGGCTCTCCTACGACCTGTTCACCCGGACCACCACGGAAAACCACTACGCGGTCACGCAGGAGATCTTCAAGGGACTCCACGCCAACGGCTATATCTTCCCCCAGACCACGATGGGCGCCATCTCGCCCTCCACCGGGCGCACCCTGCCCGACCGCTACATCGAGGGCACCTGCCCGATCTGCGGTTACGAGAGCGCCCGTGGCGACCAGTGCGACAACTGCGGCAACCAGCTCGACCCGATCCAGCTGATCGACCCGGTGAGCAAGGTCAACGGCGAGACGCCGATCTTCGTGGAGACCGAGCACTTCATGCTCGACCTGCCCGCGTTCGCCGAGGTCCTGGCGTCGTGGCTGTCCTCCAAGGAGGGCGACTGGCGGCCCAACGTGCTGAAGTTCGCCCTCAACATGCTCGGCGACATGCACCCCCGCGCGATCAGCCGCGACCTCGACTGGGGCGTGCCGATCCCGCTGGAGGGCTGGAACGACCAGGCCAACAAGCGGCTCTACGTCTGGTTCGACGCGGTCATCGGCTATCTCAGCGCCTCCATCGAGTGGGCCCGCCGCTCCGGCGACCCCGAGGCCTGGCGCCGGTGGTGGCAGGACCCCGAGGCCCTCGGCTACTACTTCATGGGCAAGGACAACATCGTCTTCCACGCGGAGATCTGGCCGGCGATGCTGCTCGGCTACAACGGGCAGGGCGCCCGTGACGGCGAGCCGGGCTCCCTCGGCGCGCTGAACCTGCCCTCCGAGGTCGTCTCCAGCGAGTTCCTCACGATGGAGGGGCGCAAGTTCTCCTCCTCCCGCCAGGTGGTCATCTACGTGCGCGACTTCCTGGAGCGCTACGACGCCGACGCGCTGCGCTACTACATCGCCGTGGCGGGCCCGGAGAACCAGGACACCGACTTCACCTGGTCGGAGTTCCTCAACCGCAACAACGGCGAGCTGGTGGCGGCCTGGGGCAACCTGGTGAACCGCTCGATCTCGATGGCCGCCAAGAACTTCGGGGTCATCCCCGAGGCGGGCGACCTCACCGACGCCGACCGCGCGATGCTGGAGCGCAGCCGCGCGGCCTTCCCGAAGGTCGCCGCCGAGTTCGAGCACTGCCGCTTCAAGAACGCGACGAACGAGGCGTTCGAGGTCATCCGCGAGGCGAACCGGTACCTCGCCGAGCAGGAGCCCTGGAAGATCAAGGACGACCCCGCGCGGGTGAAGACCATCCTGCACGTCGCCCTGCAGGTCGTGGACGACGCCAAGACGCTGCTCACCCCGGTGCTGCCCAACTCCTCCAACAAGATCTACGCGATGCTCGGCGGCACCGGCGTCTGGACGGGCATGCCGGAGATCCAGGAGGTCACCGACGACGACGGCAGGACCTACCCGATCATCACCGGCTCCTACGACGGCGCCGCGCGCTGGGAGTCGTCCCCGATCCGGGTGGGCTCTCCGCTCGCCCCGCCGACCCCGTTGTTCGTGAAGCTCGACCCGAAGATCGTCGAGGAGGAGCTGGCCCGCCTGAGCGAGTAGGACAGGCTCTCGCGGCCCGCACCCAGGGCCCGCGGCGGCCCGCGATCAAGACCTTCAGCGGTCACCAGGGCTCTTCCCGCGGTCACCAGGGCTCTTCGCGGTCCGCGACCGGGGTTCTCAGCGGCCCGCGCCCGGCACCGGGCGCGGGCCCACCGGCTTCTCGGTAGGTTGGACGCCGTGAGCACGCCGAAGCTTCCCGACGCACCCAGGCCGCTGCCGGCAGAGGTGTTCGACAGCCACTGCCATCTCGACATCATGGTGGGCAACCGCCAGGCGTCCTCGGGGGATCCGGTCGCCCAGGCCGCGCAGGCGGCCCGGGCGAGCGTCGAGGGCATCCTCGACGAGGCCCGCGCCGTCGGCGTGACGCGGCTCGTCACGATCGGCTACGACCTGCCGTCCTCGCGCTGGAACGCCGAGACGGCCGCCCTCCACGCGGACGTCTACGCCGGGGTGGCCATCCACCCCAACGAGGCGCACGCCTCGACGCCGGAGACCCTCGCCGAGATCGAGCGGCTGGCCCGCCTGCCCCACGTCAGGGCGGTGGGGGAGACCGGTCTCGACTACTACCGAGACTGGGCGTCGAAGGACGACCAGCACGCCAGCTTCCGCGCGCACATCGAGATCGCCAAGCGGACCGGCAAGGCCCTGGTGATCCACGACCGCGAGGCCCACGACGACGTACTGCGCGTGCTGGCCGAGGAGGGCGCCCCCGAGGTCGTGGTGTTCCACAGCTTCTCCGGTGACGCCGAGATGGCGAAGCGGTGCGTCGCCGCCGGATATTTCATGTCGTTCTCCGGCCCGGTCACCTACAAGAACGCCGCCTACCTCCGCGAGGCCGCGCGGGTCGCGCCGAGGGAGCTGATCCTCGTCGAGACCGACGCGCCCTACCTGCCGCCCGCCCCCCACCGGGGCAAACCCAACGCGCCCTACCTCCTACCGCTCACGCTGCGCTGCCTCGCCGAGGTCAAGGCGGCCGACCTCACCGAGCTCGCCGCCGCCGTCAGCGCCAACGGGGAGACCGTCTTCGGCTCCTGGTGACCCTTCCCGGTGCCGGCCCACGGCGGCGCCGGAGCCGATCCGGAGCCGGGCGTCCGCTTCTACGGCGACCGGGGCCGGAGACCTCAGCCCACGGCGGCGCCGAAGTCGGCGGAGGCGGCGCCCTCGAGGGCGGGGATCTTCCCGGTGCCCGGCGAGAGCGGGATGCCCTCGGTGTCGTTGCGGCCCAGCAGGACGACCGCTCCGGCGCCTCCCCTGTCGGGCGCCCCGACGACCAGCCGGTTACCGCTGAACCCGACCGACCAGCCGAAGTGGTCGCCCGCCTCGCTCTGGGTGACCAGAGTGCCCGAGTCCGGCTCGCCCATCGTGATCAGTCGTACGCCGCCCTGCCCGCCGGTGCCGTCGAAGGGCACGCCCACGGCGAGCCTGATCTCTCCCGCGCCCTCGCCGGTGAAGGCCAGCGAGAATCCGTAGCCCTCGCCCCCGGCCCCCTCCGCGCCCTGGTGGAGGGTGGCGATCGGGCTGACCTCCTGGGCGTCGGAGGCCTGGAACAGCTGGACGAGGCCGGAGTCCTTCACCTCCCCGCCGTCGCCGAGCGGGGCGCTCACCGCGAGGTAGCCGACGTCCCCCTGCTCGGCGTAGGCCATCGCGTAGCCGAACCGGTCGCCCCCCTGGGACCTGGCCACCTCGCGCAGGTCCCACTTCCTGCTCCCGTACTCCTCCTTGGCCTCGCGCACGTCGTAGATCACCGCGATCGACCCCGAGTCGAGCTTGCCCGCGCCGACCTGGCGCCCCGCCCCGTCGTCGTTCTCGTACGGCACGCCGACCGCGAGATCCGGCTCGTCCGGGGTGCCGCCGAGCCTGCCGATCGCCAGTGACCAGCCGAACATGTCGCCGACCTCGCCGTTGCCCGAGATGCCCTCGGTCTCCTGGGAGATCCGCCGGCCCGTGCCGAGCGTCGCGGCGTCGAACAGGTGGACCGCGCCGGAGTCGGCCGTGCCCCCGGCGTTCTCGTGCGGGGCTCCGACCGCCACCAGCGTCCCGCCGAAGGCCAGGGACCAGCCGAAGTGGGCGTCGGCCTCCGGCTCGGCGGAGACCAGGCGGACCGTCCTGCCCCGGGGGCCGCCGTACACCACGTAGACCGCGCCCGCGTCCGTACGGCCCGCCACGTCCGCGTACGGGGCGCCGACGATCAGGTCCGCGCAGCCGTCGCCGTCGACCTTGGCCAGCCGCACCGACCATCCGAAGGCGTCCCCCGTCTTCGTCTCGGGGGCGGTCACCGCCTTGCCGCTCTCTCCCCGGCCGAACAGCATGTGGACGGCTCCCGCACCGGTCAGCCCGCCGGGGTTGGCGAAGGGGTCGCCGACCGCGGAGTCCTCCAGGCCGTCGCCGTCGAAGTCGCTCACGCCCGCCCCGGTGCAGTCGGCGGGCGAGGCGGTGCCGGATCCGGCCGCGAGGTGCCTGGCGGACGCGGTGAGCGCCTCGGCGGCCCCGGTGGCGGGGAGCGCGATCGCGGCCGTCGCCGCGAGGGAGAGCAGCAGCCTCAAGACAGTCTCACCTCGATGGTCCTGCCTTCCTTGATCATCACGCCGGTCAGCTTGGCGGGCTTGCGGGCCGGGGGAATGTCGAAGACCAGGAGGGCCTCCGCCTTCGTCCCGGGGGGCAGGGCGGCGGGCAGGGCCGTCGACACCCTCTCGGGGGAGTGCGTCGCGCCGCGATCGTCGATCAGGGTGATCGCGGCGCTGTCGCCGAGCTGGACCTGCTCCCCGCCGGTGTTGATCAGCGTCAGCGGGACCGTGCAGAACCGGCCCTTCGCCGGGGTGGCGTTCCGGTAGGAGGTGAGCCCGCAGGCCGGGGTGCGCGGGACGATCAGCCGCGGGTCCTCGAGGAAGGAGCCGGTCATGATCGTGCGGCCCACGTCGCCGGCGCCGCTTCCGGCGAGGTCGCCGGTTTCGCCGGTGGTGCCCGTCCGCGCCTGACCCTGGCCGTTCGGGTTTCCCCCGGGGATGTTCAACAGGACGACGACCGTGACGGCCAGCGCCACGAGCACGGCCAGTCCGGCGAACAGCCAGCGCCGCCGGGGCGCCGAGCCCTTCGCGTCCGGCGTGTCCGATCCCGGCGGGACCTGGAAGCCGGACGGGGGCGACTGGGGCGACGGGCGCGACGGGGGCGACGGGGGCGACGGGGGCAGGGTGGGCACCTGACCCGGTGCCTGATCCTGCGTCCCGTCCTGCGCCTGGCCCTGCGCCTGGCCGTACGCCGGGGCGTGGAAGGGGGTCGTGAACGGGCGCGACGGTGACGTCGTGGGCTCGGCCCGCATGGGGTACGGGAGCGGATTCGGCGGCGAGGTACGCTCCGGCGCCGCCAGGGAGCCCGACGCCCCCGATGACCCTGACGACTCCGACGACCCCGGCGGTCCTGACGGCTCCGGCGGCGTGGTCGGAGAGGCCGGCGCCGTGCGGGGCGCCGGTGTCGTCCGGGACCCGGAGGACGTCGGCGCCGTGGACGGGCCGGGCGCCGCGGTCTCCGGGGGCACGGACGTGAAGGCCGCCCCGGGGGCCGTGAACGGGGCCGGTCCGGAGGGCGAGTCCGCCGGACCCCGGACGGGAATCGATCCGGGGATGGGCGTCGGTGCCGTGGCCGGGTCGGTGAACCCCGCCTCCAGGTTCAGCGCGCTGAGGGTCTGGGTGGAGTCGGGTTCCACGTTGGCGGGTGGCTCCCAGGACTCGTTCAGCAGGTCGGTGGCGATCAGCGTGGGCGGGTCGACCCGGACGGGAGCCGGGGCGGCCGGTGCCGCGATCCCACCGCCGACCAGGGCGATCAGCAGGTCCTGGGCGCTGGGCCGCTGGTAGGGGTCCATCTCGGTCGCGCGGCGCACCAGGTCGTTCAGCGGGGCGGGAAGCGCGCCCAGGTCGGGCGGGGTGGTGAGCAGCCGGGTGGCCATGGTCATCATGTCGCCCCGCCCGTAGGGGTGGCGGCCGTTGCCCGCGTACGCGACCAGGCAGCCCCAGGCGAAGACGTCGGCGGCCGGGGTGATCTCCAGGCCGCGCACCTGCTCGGGAGCCCACCAGCCGGGGCTGCCGAGCACCTCGCCCGAGCGGGTGAAGCTGTGCGTGGAGTCGAGGGCCCTGGCGATGCCGAAGTCGATCACGCGGGGCCCCGACATGGACAGGATCACGTTGGCGGGCTTGAGGTCCCGGTGCACCAGCCCGGCGACGTGGATCGCGGCCAGCGCCGCCGCCACCCCCAGGGCCACGCCGTGCAGGGTGCCCTGCTCCAGGGCGCCGTGCTCGGTGATCTGGCGGGACAGCGGCGTGCCCGCGATGTACTCGGTGACCATGTACGGCCGGCCGTCGCCGTCGTTGCCGTTGTCCAGCACCTGCGCGGTACAGAACGAGGCCACCCGCCGGGCGTTCTCGACCTCCGTGTGGAACCTCGCCGCGAAGCCCTCCTCGACCGCGAACTCCGCCTTCACCACCTTGAGCGCGACCGGTCTCCCCGTCGGCGCCAGCGCCAGGTAGACGGTTCCCATCCCGCCCTCGCCGAGACGTCCGAGCAGGCGGTAACTCCCGATCTGCTCGGGGTCGGCGGGTCGCAGCCCTTCGACACCGGGCTGGTTCACGTCCTCTTCACCGGGAAGATTCCCTTTCTCACCGTTGGGCCCCCGTACGGCAACGTTATCCACAACGGAACCCCTCGCGCTTCATCGAGCGTCTTTGCATCGTCTTCGGTGCGGGAAACTGGTCGGATGGCATGGGAGAGCAACCTTGGGTGATCGAGATAAACGAGTCGAAGGCCACGGCGGGCCGGTGGATGCCGGGTTCAGACCGCCGTGCGGAGAACCAGCATGAACCTACTTGGTCCTGCAGAAATACGTATTTTGGCGAACAAGCTCAACATTCGTCCCACAAAAAAGCTCGGCCAGAACTTCGTGATCGACGCGGGCACGGTCCGCAAGATCGTGCGGGTGGCCGGGCTTGAGCCCGACGACGTCGTCATCGAGGTCGGTCCCGGGCTGGGGTCGCTCACGCTCGCGCTGCTTCCCGAGGTCCGCGGCGTGATCGCCGTGGAGATCGACCCCGTCCTCGCGGCCCAGCTCCCGCTGACCGTCGCCGAGCACGCCCCCGAGCTCGCCGGCCGCCTCACCGTGGTGCTCGCCGACGCCATGCGCGTGCTGCCCGCGGAGCTGCCGGAGGAGAGGCCGACCGCGCTGGTCGCCAACCTCCCCTACAACGTGTCCGTGCCGGTGGTGCTGCACCTGCTGGAGACGCAGCCGTCGCTGAGCAAGGTCCTGATCATGGTGCAGGCCGAGGTCGCCGACCGGCTGGCCGCGGCCCCGGGTTCCAAGGTGTACGGCATCCCCTCGGTCAAGGCCGCCTGGTACGCCGACGTCCGCCGGGCCGGTCCCGTCGGCCGTACGGTCTTCTGGCCGGTTCCCAACGTCGACTCCGGCCTGGTCGCGATGGTCCGGAGGGAACCGCCCACGACCGTGGCCACCCGCGAGGAGGTCTTCGCGGTGGTGGACGCCGCCTTCGCCCAGCGCCGCAAGACCCTCCGCGCCGCCCTCGCCTCCTGGGCGGGCACGGCCCCCGCGGCCGAGCGGGCGCTGCGGGCCGCGGGCATCGACCCCTCCGAGCGCGGCGAGCAGCTCACCGTCGAGGACTTCGCGCGAATCGCCGAGCACCGTACGACGGAAAGCGCGGCGGAAAGCGGTGTGTAGCGTGATTCACCGGTCGGTTTGTGTGCGCGGCGGAAGGATCCCGTTACGATCTGACGTCGTGACCAGTGAGCGAGCCCTGATGGGGGACGCATGAACTCCGTGACCGTCCGCGTGCCCGCGAAGGTCAACCTGCAGCTCGCCGTCGGACCGCTGCGGGACGACGGCTACCACGACCTCGTCAACGTCTTCCACGCCGTTTCGATCTTCGACGAGGTCACGGCCACCGCGGAGACCGGGATGAGCGTCCGGGTGGAGGGCGAGGCCGCCGGCCAGGTGCCGGAGAACCGCGACAACCTCGCGATCAGGGCCGCCCTCGCGCTGGCCGGGCACGCGGGCCGCTCGTACGGCGTGAACCTGCTCATCCGCAAGTCGATCCCGGTGGCGGGCGGCATGGCGGGCGGCAGCGCCGACGCCGCCGCGGCCCTGGTCGCCTGTAACGAGCTGTGGGGCCTCGGCCTGCCGATCGAGGACCTGATGGAGATCGCCGCCGACCTCGGCAGCGACGTCCCGTTCGCGCTGCTCGGCGGTACGGCCGTCGGCACCGGCAGGGGCGAGCGGCTCACCCCGCTGGACATCGCGGGCACCTTCCACTGGGTGTTCGCGCTCGCCGACGGCGGCCTGTCCACGGCCACGGTCTACGCCGAGTGCGACCGCCTCCGCCAGGCGACCGGCGAGCGGGTCGCCTGGCCCCAGGCCGCCGAGCCGCTGCTGGCCGCGCTGCGCGAGGGGGACGCGGAGACCCTCGGCGCCGAGCTCCGCAACGACCTGCAGCCCGCCGCGGTGATGTTGCGCGGATCCCTGGCCCGCACCCTGGACGCCGGCCGCGAGCACGGGGCCCTCGGCTCGCTGGTCTCCGGCTCCGGGCCCACCTGCGCCTTCCTCGCCCGCTCCGAGGCCCACGCGGGTGAGCTGGCCGCCTCCCTGAAGGACGCCGGGGTGGCGCGCGACGTCATCACCGCGCACGGCCCCGTCCCCGGCCCGGTGATCGTGTAGTCGCGGGGGAGCGCGCCGGCCGGGAGCGGATACGCTTGTGTGGCGATGAATCTGGTCAATCTTGAGTCGGTCTCCCACTCCTACGGTCCCAAGCCCCTGCTCCGCGACGTCTCCCTCGGCATCGAGGTGGGCGACCGCATCGGCGTGGTCGGCCGCAACGGCGGCGGCAAGACCACCCTCATCTCGGTGATAGCCGGCGACCTCAAGCCGAACACCGGACGGGTCACCCACAACCGGGGGCTCCAGGTGGGCTCGCTGTCGCAGGGCGACGATCTCGATCCGGCGCGGGCGGTGCGCGACATCGTCCTCGGCGACAGGTCCGAGCACGAGTGGGCGGGCGACGCGGGCATCCGCGAGATCCTCGCCAGCCTGCTTGGCGACATCGACCTGACGGCGCTCGCCGGGAGCCTGTCGGGCGGTGAGCGGCGCCGTACGGCCCTGGCCAAGCTGCTCATCGACGAGCACGACCTGATCATCCTGGACGAGCCGACCAACCACCTCGACATCGAGGCCATCGACTGGCTCGCCAGGCACCTGGCGGGCCGCAGGACCGCGCTGGTGGTCGTGACCCACGACCGGTGGTTCCTGGACGCGGTCTCCACCAGGACGTGGGAGGTCGTGGACGGCGCGGTCGAGCGCTACGAGGGCGGGTACGCCGCGTACGTGCTGGCCAAGGCCGAGCGCGCCCGGGTCGCGGCCTCCACCGAGGCCCGCCGCCAGAACCTGATGCGCAAGGAGATCGCCTGGCTCCGCCGGGGCCCGCCCGCGCGCACGTCCAAGCCCAAGTTCCGCATCGACGCCGCCCAGGCGCTGATCGCCGACGAGCCGCCCGCCAGGGAGAGCGTCGAGCTGGTCAAGTTCGCCGCCGCCCGGCTGGGCCGCACGGTCTACGACCTCGAGGACGTCACCCTGCACGCCGGGGGCCCCGGCCAGGGCCCGATGGTCCTCGACCACTCGACCTGGCAGTTCGGCCCCGGCGACCGGGTCGGCCTGATCGGCGTGAACGGGTCGGGCAAGTCCTCGCTGCTCCGCCTGCTCGCCGGTACCGTGCACCCCGACTCGGGCAGGCTCGTACGCGGCAAGACGGTCCGCCTGGCGCACCTGTCGCAGGAGCTGGGCGAGCTCGACCCGGAGCGCCGGGTGCTGGAGACCGTCGAGGAGGTCCGCAAGTTCATCCAGGTCGGCAAGAAGGAGTGGACGGCCTCCCAGCTGCTGGAACGCCTCGGCTTCAAGGGCGACGCGCAGTGGAAGGTCGTCGGCGACCTGTCCGGTGGCGAGCGGCGCCGCCTGCAGCTGCTCCGCCTCCTCATGGACGACCCCAACGTGCTGCTGCTCGACGAGCCGACCAACGACCTCGACATCGAGACGCTCAACGAGCTGGAGGACCTGCTCGACGGCTGGCCGGGCACGCTGATCCTGGTCAGCCACGACCGCTACTTCCTGGAGCGGGTCACCGACAGGACCGTCGCCCTGCTCGGCGACCGCAAGCTGTCGATGCTCCCCGGCGGGGTGGACGAATACCTGGCCCGGCGCGCCTCGGGGGCGGCCCTGTCCGCGCGGGCGGCGTCCGGCGCGGTGTCCGGCGCGGCCTCGGCGACCTCGTCCACCGGCGCGAAGGAGACGGCCCCCGGCCTGTCCGCGAAGGACGAGCGCGACCTCCGCAAGGAGCTCTCCCGGATGGAGCGTCAGCTCGACAAGCTGAGTGGCCGGGAGGCGAAACTGCACGCGTCCATGGCCGACGCCGCCGCCGACTACGAGCGGCTGGCCTCGCTCGACGCGCAGCTGAAGGAGATCCTCGCGGAGAAGGAGTCGATCGAGGGCGAGTGGCTGGAGCTGGCCGACCGTCTGGGCGAGTAGGCCGCGCGCTCCGGGTCCGTCCCGGAGCGCGGAAGGCCGAGGTTTGGATCTTCCTCGGAGGGCATGAAGGCTCAGCGCACTCCGGTGTCGGTGGCGTCGAAAGGGACGAGTAGCGTGCGCAGCAGGCCCGAAAGGGCCTGCTGTTCGCGTTTTCCCAGGCCGGACAGGAGATCGCGCTCGCGGCGCAGCAGGTCGGCGAAGGCGCCGTCCACGCGCGTCCGCCCGGCGTCGGTCAGCGAGACCAGGACGCCGCGCCGGTCCTCGGGGTCGGGGCGCCGCCTGACCAGCCCGGCCGCGGCCAGCCGGTCGATCCGGTTGGTCATCGTTCCCGAGGTCACCAGCGTCGCGCGGAGCAGGGCTCCCGGGCTCATCTCGTACGGCTCCCCGGCCCGGCGCAGGGCGGTGAGCACGTCGAACTCCCAGGTCTCCAGGCCGTGCTCGGCGAAGGAGGCCCGGCGGGCGCGGTCGAGGTGGCGGGCGAGGCGGGAGACCCGGCTGAGCACCTGGAGCGGCTCCACGTCGAGGTCGGGGCGTTCCTGGCGCCAGGCGGCGACCAGCAGGTCGACCTCGTCCCCGTCGGGTTCCCTGTCGAGCGCGCCGGCCGTGACGGTCTCGTCCTTCGCGGCGGACGGACGCCCGGACTCATGGTCCGCGTGGTGCAGGGTCATGCCGCGAGTCTATCTGTCTTGACATCGAGATATCTTGCCGGATATCAATTGTCTTGATGTCAAGAGATATGTGGGATCCGGTGATCTACGGCCGCTACGCCGACGAGCGCTCGCGGCCGTTCTTCGATCTTGTTTCCAGGATAGCCGCGGAGCGCCCCGGCCACGTGGTCGACGCGGGCTGCGGTACCGGCGAGCTGACCGCCGAGCTCGCCAGGCGGTGGCCCGGCGCCCGCGTCCACGGGTTCGACTCCTCACCCGCCATGATCGAGAAGGCCCCCGCGGGCGGCTCGCTGAGCTTCTCCGTCGACGACGTCACGCGGTGGCGCCCCGGGCACCCGGTCGACGTGATCGTGTCCAACGCCGTCCTGCAGTGGGTGCCCGAGCACCGCGAGCTGCTGCCGCGCTGGGTGGAGGCCCTCGCCCCCGGCGGCTGGCTCGCCTTCCAGGTCCCCGGCAACTTCGACGCCCCCAGCCACGCCCTGGTCCGCGAGCTGTGCCGGACGACGTGGCGCGACCGGCTGGGCGACCTGGTCCGCCCCTCACCGGTCGACGATCCGGCCGGGTATCTGGACCTGCTCACCGGCCTGGGCTGCCGGGTGGACGCGTGGGAGACCACCTACCTGCACGTCCTCCCCGGCGACGACGCCGTGCTCACCTGGATCACCGGCACCGCCCTGCGCCCCGTGCTCGACCGCCTGGATCCCGCCGAGGCCGTCGCCTTCCTCGCCGACTGCGCCGCCCTGCTCCGCGAGGCCTACCCGCGCGGGCCGCACGGCACGGTCTTCCCCTTCCGCAGGGTCTTCGCGGTCGCCCGGAGATGACCCGCGGCCCCGTGGCCGGCTCCCGCCGGTGGTCCGAACGCGACGGATTCAGGTCCCGGCGTGACCGTTCGTGACAGCCCGGTACGCCTCCAGCCGGTCGGCCAGCTCCCCGGGGCGGCTGAGCGCGACGCTGTGGCCTCCGCCGATCTCGTCGGGGACGGTTCCCAGCCGTTCCGCGACGACGCGGCGCATGAACTCGGCGGGGAAGAAGCGGTCGTCGCGGCACAGCAGGAATCTCGTCGGCACGGAGGGCCAGGCGTCGAGTGGCCACGGCTCGGCGAACGGGGTGGCGGACTGCCCGCGGCCTCTTCTCATCGCCTCCGCCGCGAGCTCGGGCGGGACATCGTGGAGGAACAGGGCGGTGTCGTCGTCCGGCGCCCGGCCGTCGCGTTCGTCCTGCTCGCGCCTCGCCGCCTCCCAGCCGGTGTTGGCCCACCAGGCGCCGGGCGGTTCGCCCGGTGACGGGACCATGGCCGTCAGCAGCACCAGGAGCCCGACCGGCACCCGCTCGCACACCAGCGGTGCGGTGAACCCGCCGAAGGACTGGGCGACCACGACGAGGTCGCCACGGTCACCGATGGCGTCGACCACCACGTCGGCGTACTCGGAGAGTCCGGCCGAGTCGTCGTCGCACGGCAGGTCGGGCGTAACCACGTCATGGCCGCGCGCCCGGAGCTCGGCGGCCAGAAGATGCCAGTACCAGGAGTCGGACGCGGCACCGGGGATCAGTACGTAGGTGGTCATGTCCGGCGGTCCTTCCGAGGGTGGAGCGGTGGGCGGGTGCCCGGACCGGCCGTCACAGCCGGCCCCGGCGCTCGAAGTCCTCCACGCCGGCGCCTCCGGGCAACCGGGTCGTGAAGTCGAGGACCCCGACCCAGGCCGGACGGACGGCGATGCGGGCCATCCTCGTACCGGGATGATCCACCGCCGCCACATTGGCGGCGCCCTGCTCGGCCCCGGCGTAACGGTGCTGGGCGAGCGCGTACTCCGGCACGATCCCGTCGACGTCGGTGACCGACGCCCGGCCGCGGACGAGGAGCACCTCGGGCGGCGTGGACGCGGCGTCGATGGTGATGGCGACGTCGGGCCTCGCCCGCAGGGCGGCGATCTTACGCGCTCCGGCGAACGTGGACATGACGACCTCGGTGCCCGTCCAGTGGAACAACATCGGAAACACGCGCGGGGTGCCGTCCGCCGCCACGTACGCCAGCCGCGCCAGCTCCTTCGAGGCGAGCAGGCGCCGCGCCACCTCGCTGTCCAGCAGGCGGACATCGCCCTGCGGCAGCGCCGTCATGTCTTCGCGACCGTCGATCACCATCAGGCTCGCTCCTCGTCGTTTCGACCACGCCTGTCGAGGTCGTACGTGTTGAGACGGTGAGGCGCCGGAAAAGGGGTCACCGCCCCGGCGGCGGCAGGGCGCGGGATCGGCCGGCGGTCAGGACAACGTCGGCGGCAGCCCGAACGCGGGAAACAGACGCGGCTCGAAGACGGTGATCTCGACGATCCTCCCGCCCGCGAGCCGCAGCACGTTGAGCACCTGGGGCCGGTACACGGAGTTTCCCGGCAGCCGGACGTATCCCGCCACCGCCGGCTGCCGGTTCGCCCGGGTGGGTACGCTCCGCCACTCTCCCCGGTACAGCGGCGAATCCGGCCCGAAGGCGTGTGCGGCGAAGGACTCGACCGCCTCGCGACCGGAGAACCAGAACGGGTGCGGAGGCATCGTCATCCGCACGTCCTCACTCAGCAGCTCCGCGAGAGCGGCCGTGTCGACCCGCTCGTGGGCGTCCATGAAGCGTCGCAGCAACTCCCGCTCCCGCGCGGTCGGAGCCGCCGGCGGTGACCATTCCAGCCGATGTTCCGGAAGGTGCGTCCTCAGGGTCGATCGCGCCCGCTTCAGGGCACTCTTGACCGAGTCGACACTCGTTCCGAGCAGCTCGGCGGTCTCCCCGGCGGGCCAGCCGAGCACGTCCCGCAGGATCAGTGCCGCCCGCTGCCCCGGGGGCAGGTGCTGGAGAGCGGCGAGGAACGCCAGCTCGATGGTCTCCTTGCTCACCACGGCGGCGTCCGGCTGCGTGTCGCCGGATGCCGCCGGCTCCAGCAGCCGATCCGGATACGGCTGCAACCACCGGA
Organism: Streptosporangium sp. G12; assembly: GCF_052983175.1. Lineage (NCBI taxonomy): Bacteria > Bacillati > Actinomycetota > Actinomycetes > Streptosporangiales > Streptosporangiaceae > Streptosporangium > Streptosporangium sp. G12. The sequence continues at coordinate 17,982 of NZ_JBRIQO010000037.1, forward strand.
TCTCGGCCGGCGGCGACACCGCGTACGGATCCTGTGCCTGTCGGGGCTCACGCGGGAGCGGATGGCGCGGGTGCCGGTCGAGGAAGTCGAGACACGCGTTCGTCGCGATCCGGTAGAGCCACGCACGGTAGGTGGAGCGGCCCTGGAAGGTCTCGCGTCCGCGCCACGCCCGCAGGAACGTCTCCTGCACCAGGTCCTCCGACTCCTCGAACGAGCCGAGCATCCGGTAGCAGTGCACCTGGAGTTCCCGCCGGTGGCGCTCGACGAGCTCGGTGAACGCCGGCTCGTCGCCCGCCCGCGCAGCGGCGACGAGCGCGCCGTCCCCGGCTCCGTCCTCGTCCAATGACCCGCCTCCCGAGTATCTCCGCGACACGCTCTCCCCATTAGGACGGATGAGCGGCGCGGAAAGTGTCAGCCCGAGCCCAGGCGACGGTCCAAGGCCGCGCGATACCAACCAGATTCTCACCGGAGCCGGAGCCGGAGCCGGAGCCGGAGCCGGAGCCGGAACCGGAGACGGGCACGGAGCACGCCCATCGGGTGGTCGAGCCTCTCTCCGGCACCGGCCGTCCCGCGAACCCGGTCCACGTCTTCGGCGGTCCACGAGCCGCGCGGTGGTGCGGGTGGCGTCGGGGGAGGGGGCCGTCGCGGTCGGAGGTGTTCACTCAGCGCTGTCGAAAAGCGGCTTGATCCGGTGGCGATCGGTGTGATTCGGTGTGATTCGGGCGGTGCGCGGACCGCCTACGGGGTGTCGGGGGAGTCGCGCGGGCACGCGCCCGGTCGCGGTGGCCCGGCGATCCATTGGACGGGTGTCAGGGGGCCGGTGGAGGAAGCGGCGGGGTCCGGACCGGAAGTGTCACGCCCTCTGTGGCGGGATCGTTCCTTCGGCATATTCTGGGGTGCGCAGACCCTTTCGGTGGCCGGTGACTCGTTCGCTCTCATCGCCGTTCCGCTGCTCATCCTGAACGTGACGGGATCCGTCGCGCAGATGGGCCTGCTGACCGGTGTCTCGGGCGCCGCCTCGGTCGTCGCCGGGGTGTTCGCCGGGGTTCTCGTCGACCGGTTCGACCGGCGTACGCTGCTCATCGTCTGCGATCTCGTCAGGCTCGTCCTGTACGCGCTGATCCCGCTGGTCTGGACGACCGGACCGCGGATCTGGCTGCTCTACGTGGTGCTGCCGCTGGCCGAGGCCGTCGGCATGGTCTTCCAGGTCACCTACGTGACCGCGGTGCGCAATCTCGTCGGCGGCGGACGCGTCACCGACGCCAACGGCAAGCTCTACGCGACCGCCGCGGCGGCGGGGATCCTCGGCCCGATGCTGGCCGGGGTGGTGGCCGGAAGGTTCGGCCTGACCGCCGCGATCGGCATCAACGCCGTGAGCTTCGCGGTGTCCGCGATCGGGGTCTGTCTGATCCGCGTCCCCCGGGACACCGGCGGCCCCGCGGCATCCGCCGTACGGGAGCGGCCGTGGCGCGAGATCCTGGCCGGGGCGGTGTTCCTGTGGCGCCATCCGGTGCTGCGCGTGCTGACCGTCCTGCTGTCGTTCTTCGTCTTCCTGACGCTCGGGTTGACCGACCTCGTGATCTACCGGCTCAAGGGCGATCTGGGGCAGCCCGACTCCGCCGTCGGGGTGGTCCTCGGCATCGCCGCGGTCGGCACGGTGATCGGCTCCCTCCTGGTCGCGCGCCTGCGCGCGCGTGTGGGCTTCGGCCCCGCCTGGATCGGCGCGCACGCCGTGGCCGGACTCGCGATCGTCGGTGCCGGATTCGCGGGCTCCGTCTGGGGGATGGCCGTCATCGTGGCCCTCTACCTCGGCTGCGTGAGCGTCGCGGGGATCTGCTCCATGTCCCTGCGCCAGCAGGTGACCCCGGACCACCTGCTCGGGCGGGTCACCTCGGCGTTCTGGACCATCCACTTCTCCATGGGCCCCATCGGCGCCGCCGCCCTCACCTGGGGCGCGGCCCGCTTCGGCGCCACCCCCGTCTTCGTCCTCGCGGGCGTCTGCTGCCTGCTGATCGCGGTGGCCGCCCTCTTCACCCCCGCACGCCTGCGGCACCCGGAGAACGTGATCCCCGCCCCGTGACCTGATCGGCCGGGGTTCGCGGACGTATGACTCGGGATTCCCGGACGTATAACAGGGCATCAATAAATACTGCGAAGACATGGTGCAAATCTGGGCAAATATGGGGATGAACTGTGGGAATAGAGATCGAGGACAAGTTCGACGTGCCGGTGGACTACCAGTTGCCGGACCTCACGGGCCTTCCCGGCTCGGCGGAGGTCGTGGGTCCGAAGACCCACCAGCTGGTCGCCCTTTACTTCGACACGCCCGATCTGAGACTCGCCGCGCGGGGGATCACCCTGCGCAGGCGCAGGGGCGGCACCGATCCGGGCTGGCACCTCAAACTTCCCAAGGCCAAGGGCGTCCGGCAGGAGATCACCCACCCGCTGACCCGGAGCGCCAAGATCGTCCCTGTCGAGCTGGCGGACCTGGTGCTCGCCTATACCCGGGGCGCCCCGCTCGCGCCCATCGCCGAGCTGGACACCCGCCGCGCCGTCACCACCCTGGTCAACGGCGCGGGGGTGGGGCTGGTCGAGATCGCCGACGACCGGGTCAAGGGCACCGTGTTCGGCGACGAACCCCACGTCGAGCGCTGGCGCGAGGTCGAGGCGGAGCTGCTCGAGGGCGACGAGAAGCTGCTGAGGAAGGTCGGCAGGCGGCTGGGCAAGGCCGGGGCCACCCCCGCCGACGCGGCCAGCAAGCTCGCGCGCCTGCTCGGCGGCGCCGGAGCGGTCCCGGAGCATCCGCGCGCCGAGACCGCTCCGGGGTCGGCGGGCGAGGTCGTCGTCGGCTACCTCGCCTCCCAGGCCGGCGCGCTGCTCGCGCAGGACCCCCGGGTCAGGAAGGCGGAGGAGGACGCCGTCCACCAGATGCGCGTCGCCGCCCGGCGGCTCCGCAGCGCGCTGAAGTCGTTCAGGACGGTCGTCGAGGGGACCGAGAACCTCCAGGAGGAGCTCAAGTGGCTCGGCACGGTCCTCGGCGAGGCACGTGACCTGGAGGTCGTCCGGGAGCGGTTCGCCCGCAGGCTCGACAGCCTGGACGACGAGCTGATCGTGGGCCCGGTCAGGGCGCGCCTCAGCTCCGACCTGCTGGACGACGAGCACGAGGCCCTCGACCGGATCAGGGACGCCCTCGGCGGGGAGCGCTACTTCGCCCTGCTCGACGCCCTCGACGACCTGACCGGCACCCCGGTGCTCACCAAGGCCGCCAGGAAGCCCGCCGACACCCTGGACACCGTCGCCGCCAAGAGCTGGCACCGGGTCACCAGGGCCTACGACACCGCCCAGGCCATCGAGAACGAGTCCGAGCGCGAGATCGCCATGCACGACGTGCGCAAGGCGGCCAAGCGGGCCCGCTACACCGCCGAGGTGCTCGGCATGAAGAAGCTGGCCACGCGGGCGGAGGACGTACAGGAGGTGCTGGGCACCCACATGGACGGCGTCGTCGCGCAGGAGCGGCTCGCGGCCGAGGCCGCGAACGCCCGCCTGGCCGGGGAGGACACGTTCACCTACGGCGTGCTGACCGGCGTGGAACGGGCCGGGGCCGCGCGCGCGTGGGAGGAGTTCCCCCGGGTCTGGGCGGAGACCACGGAGGCCGTCGCGAAGCTCCTCTGACGGGCGTCAGACCTCGTAGTCGTCCACGGCCACGACCTCGCCGCCCGCGTGGTGCAGCACCATGAACGCGCCCTTGGACAGCCGCGTGCCGCCCGCCCGCTCGTCGAGCCCGGCGATCAGCTCGGGCAGGACCTTGCCGTGGCTGCAGAGCGCCACGGGCCGGTTCGAGGCCATCGCCTCCGTGGCCAGGCCAAGGGAGGCCCCGGCGTCGTAGCCGCTCTCCGAGAGGACGGATTCGAGCCGGATCGGCAGGTCGGCCCGCTTCGCGTACGGCTCCAGGGTCTGCACGCACCGCCTGCTGGGGGAGCTGACCAGCTCCGTGGGGCGGAAGGCGCCCAGCACGCCCGCCAGTACCTCGGACTGCCCGCGCCCGCGCCCGTCGAGCGGCCGGTCGTCGTCGTCGCCCTCCCAGTCCTGCCGGTTGCCCGCCAGGCCGTGCCGTATCAGGACGAGCGGGGTGGTCGCCGGCGACGCCTCGCCGAGCGCGTCGAGCAGCCCGGCGTCCCACTCGTAGGTCAGGCGCCGCGCGGCCTCGTCCACCGGCAGCCAGATCACGCCGTCGACCTCGTGCGTGTCGGTACGGGGACCCTCGGCGACCATCCTGGCCAGCCAGTAGTCGACGCGCTTGGGCCGCCCGCCCTTCAGGTAGTGGCTCGACGGCAGCGACCGGCCGAACTCCGCGGTGATCCCCGCCTCCTCGGCCAGCTCGCGCAGCGCGCCCGCGACGGGGTGCTCACCGCGTTTCAGCTTCCCCTTGGGGAACGACCAGTCGTCGTACTTGGGCCGGTGGACGAGGGCGACCTCCGGCGCGTCCGGGGAGCCGCGCCAGACGACGGCCCCGGCCGCGTGGATCGTGTCGTCCCGGCGGGTGTCGCGCTCAGTCATCGATCGTTCTCCACCGGCGGGTGCCGATCAGGTAGGTCTGCAGGTCATCGCCGGGATGGCGGGTCCAGGTCCCGTCGGAGTTGAGCCACCAGGTCGCGGTGTCGTCCGACATGGCCCGGTCCAGCAGGTCGCTGAGGTAGTTGCGCTGCTGCTGGCTGGAGACCTTGACCAGCGCCTCCACCCGGCGTTCGATGTTACGGCGCATCATGTCGCCGCTGCCGATCCAGATCTCCGGGCGCCGGCCGTGGCCGAACTCGTAGATCCGCGAGTGTTCGAGGAACCGGCCCAGCACGCTCCTGACCCTGATGTTCTCCGACATCTCGGGGATGCCGGGACGGAGCGTGCAGACTCCCCGCACCCACAGGTCCACCGGTACGCCGGCCCGTGACGCCCGGTAGAGGGCGTCGATGATGGGCTCGTCGACCAGGGAGTTCGTCTTCATCCTGATCCTGGCCGGGCGGCCGGCCTCCTGGTGGGAGATCTCCCGCTCGATCCTGGCCAGCAGCCCGCCGCGCAGGGAGTGCGGGGCGACCAGCAGCCGCCGGTAGGCCGAGTGGTTGGAGTAGCCGGTCAGGTGGATGAACAGGTCCGTGACGTCCTCGCCGACCAGCCGGTCGGCGGTGAGCAGGCCGAGGTCCTCGTACAGCCTGGCGGTCTTGGGGTTGTAGTTCCCCGTGCCGATGTGGCAGTAGCTGCGCAGCTCGCCCGAGGACTCCTGGCGCACGACCAGGGCCAGCTTGCAGTGGGTCTTCAGTCCCACGACGCCGTAGACCACGTGGCATCCGGCCCGTTCCAGCTTGCGGGCCCAGGTGATGTTGGCGTGCTCGTCGAACCTGGCCTTGATCTCCACCACCACGACGACCTGCTTGCCGGCCTCGGCGGCGTCGATCAGCGCGTCCACGATGGGCGAGTCGCCGCTGGTGCGGTAGAGCGTCTGCTTGATGGCCAGTACGGCGGGGTCGGCCGCGGCCTGCTCGATGAACCGCTGCACGCTCGTGGAGAACGAGTCGTACGGGTGGTGCAGCAGCACGTCCCGCTCGCGCAGCACCGCGAAGATGTCGTCCTCGACGTGCACGACCTCCGCGGGCACGAACGGGCGGAAGCTCAGCTCGCCCCGGTCCAGGTCGGCGATCGCGTGCAGCCCGGTCAGGTCCAGCGGCCCGGGCAGCCGGTAGATCTCGTGTTCGGCCACTCCCAGCTCGTCCACCAGCAGGTCGAGCACCTCGGGGGTGATGGTCTCCTCGACCTCCAGCCGGACCGGGGGGCCGAAGCGGCGCTTGAGCAGCTCGCGCTCCAGCGCCTGCATGAGGTTCTCGGTGACGTCCTCGTCGACGTCGAGGTCCTCGTTGCGGGTCACCCGGAAGACGTGGTGCTCGACGACCTCCATGCCCTTGAACAGCTGCCCGAGGTGGGCGGCGATCACGTCCTCCAGCGGGACGAAGCGGTTCACGGACGCCGTGACGAAGCGGGGGAGCTGGCTGGGCACCTTGACCCTGGCGAAGACCGTGTTGCCGGTCGTGGGATTGCGGACGGTGACGGCCAGGTTCAGGGACAGGCCCGAGATGTACGGGAAGGGGTGGGCGGGGTCGACGGCCAGCGGCGTCAGCACCGGCCTGATCCGCTCCCTGAAGAGCTTGCGCATCTCGCCGCGCTCGTCGCGGCCCAGTTCGTCCCAGCGCACGATCTCGATGCCCTCGGCGCCCAGCTGCGGGCAGATCCGCTCGTAGAAGCAGGCCGACTGCCGCTGCGCGAGGTCGTTGGCGATCGCCGCGATCCTGGCGAGTTCCTCGCGGGGCTTCAGCCCGCTCTTCGTACGGAGCAGCAGTCCGGTGGCCATCCGCCGTTTCAGCCCGGCCACCCGGACGCGGAAGAACTCGTCGAGGTTGCTGGCGAAGATGGCCAGGAACCGCACCCGCTCCAGCAGAGGCAGGGACGAGTCCTCCGCCATCTCCAGAACTCGTTGGTTGAACTGGAGCCAGCTCTCCTCTCGGTTGAGGAAGCGCTCCTGGGGTAGTGGAAGCCCGTCGGGGGTGGGACGAACGAGTTCAGCGGACATATGACCAGAATGCCCGCTTTGGTTGAACGGAACGTTAATTTAGTCTCAACGAGCGCTGTTGCTTACTCACTTGGCTCAAGTTTTCCCTGCGCATCATCAACGAGTTTCGCGTGCTTGAGGGCGTCGCGCTCGGCGGTCTTGGCCTCCTTCAGGCGCGCCTTCTCCTGCTCCCTCAGCAACCGCTGCTGCTCCCGCTGCTCCCGCTCGCGCGCCTTGTCCAGCTCCCGCTGCTCGCGGAGCCGTGTCTTCTCCAGTTCCCTGGCCAGCTTCTCGGCCTCGCGCTGCTCGCGCTGCCGCAGCTTCTCCCGCTCCTTGAGCTCCCGCTCGCGCAGCTTCTCCTGGTTCCTCAGCTCCCGCTCACGCGCCTTCTCCAGCTCCCGGACCTCCTTCTCCGTCGGGGGCGGCGACGACTCGGGGCGCGGGAGCGAGTGTGATCCCGCCGGGGGCGGTTGCGGTTCCGTCTCCGCGGCGTACGGCGCTGTCCCCGCGGCGCGTAGCTCCGTTTCCCCGCCGCGTAACTCCGTTTCCGCGGTGCGTGGCTCCGTTTCCGCGGTTTCCCCGGTGCGTGGCCGCGGGCCGGACGGGTGGGGCTGCGGGCCGGGGCCGGAGGGGTGGGAGTCGGCCGGGCGCTGCGGCGGGTGGGCCAGCCGGTGCTCCAGGCCGCGCGAGGCGGCGGTCAGCCGGGGGTCGGGGTTCAGGCCGGTCAGGCCGTTCCAGGCCAGGTTGACCAGGTGGGCGGCGACCTCCTCGCGCGGCGGCCTGCGCACGTCCAGCCACCACTGACCGGTCAGCGCCACCATGCCGACCAGCATCTGGGCGTACATGGGAGCCAGCTTGGGGTCGTAGCCACGCTCGACGAACTCGTCGACCATGACGTCCTCGACCTGGCTGGCGATGTCGTTGATCAGGCTGGCGAACGTGCCGGTCCCCGAGGCGGCGTGCGAGTCACGGACGAGGATGCGGAAACCCTCGCTGTTCTCCTCCACGTAGGCCAGCAGGGCCAGGGCCGCCCGCTCCAGTTTGATCAGCGAGTGCGAGGCGGACAGCGCCTCGGTCACCAGGCCCAGCAGCTTCTGCATCTCCCGGTCGATGACGACCGCGTAGACGCCCTCCTTGCCACCGAAGTGCTCGTAGACCACCGGTTTGGAGACGTTGGCGGTCGCCGCGATCTCCTCCACCGAGGTGCCGTCGAACCCTTTCTCCGCGAAAAGGGTCCTGCTGATCTGGATCAGCTGTTCCCGGCGTTCCTTACCTGACATGCGCCGTCGGGGTTCGCTCACGGTTCTCATAATGGCGTCCCCTCGCTGTCCGACGGCACCCGAACCCCGGGTCAGGCGGCGATGCGCTTGGCGGCGAGGCGCTCGGGCGTCGGCCAGCGGACGTCGTACGCCCATCCGGCCTTCTCGAACCAGCGGATGACGCCCGCGCTGAGGTCGATCTGCCCCTTCAGCGCGCCGTGCCGGGCGCAGGTCGGGTCGGAGTGGTGCAGGTTGTGCCAGGACTCGCCGAAGGAGGGGATGGCCAGCCACCACACGTTGCGCGACTTGTCGCGCGACTCGAAGGCCTCCTCGCCGAAGACGTGGCAGATGGAGTTGATCGACCAGGTCACGTGGTGCAGCAGGCCGATCCGGACCAGCGTGCCCCAGAAGAAGCCGGTCGCCATGCCCCACCACGACCAGGTCAGCAGGCCGCCGAGCACGGCGGGCATGACCATCGTGGTGATCGCCAGCACCGGGAAGAGCTTGTGCAGCTTGATGATGTCCGGGTCCTTGACCAGGTCGGGCGCGTACTTCTCCCGGTTGGCCCGGTCGGCCTCGAACAGCCAGCCCATGTGCGCCCACAGCAGGCCCTTGGACACCGCCACGAAGCCCGTGCCGAAGCGCCACGGCGAGTGCGGGTCGCCCTCCTTGTCGGAGAACTTGTGGTGCTTGCGGTGGGTGGCGACCCAGTCGAGCACCGACATCTCCATGGAGAGGCTGCCCGCGACGCCCAGCGCGATCTTCAGCGGGCGCTTGGCCTTGAACGAGCCGTGGGTGAAGTGGCGGTGCAGGCCGACGGTGACGCCGAGCCCGGTGACCACGTAGAAGACGCCGGCGATGACGATGTCGGACCAGCCGAGTCCCCACCCCCAGGCGAACGGGACGGCAACCACCAGGGCGATCAGCGGGGCGCCGACCACCACCCCGAAGGTGATGATCTCGGGCAGGGTCTTCCGCTCGGGGTCGACGTCGGGTTTGGGGCCCTGAGCAGGGCGTTCTTCGATGAGGGTCATGCGCTACCTCGCGGTGGCTCGAAAGGGCCAAGGACTCGTGTGCGGCTACGCCACCGTAACCTACGCCATCGTAAGTTAGGAACACCTAAGAACTGAATGTCTGGAACATGACTCTTCGGGATTAAGGTCGTAGCGGGTCCATCACTTGTTCTACCCCCGGCTGACCTGCTAAACGGGGGGCCTCGCGCGCGCATGGTCGCGCGGGCGTGTGTCACGGGTGTGCGGGCCCCGGGGCGGAGCGCCGAGACGGGTCCGTAAACGAGGCGCGTTCGGCGGCGCGGGCTCTGTATCGTAGGGGTGCCGGGTGCGCGGGAACCGTCCCGATCGCCTGGTCGGTCCGGCATTGGGTAATTGGCAGCCCGCAAGGTTTTGGTCCTTGTTGTCCAGGTTCGAGTCCTGGTGCCGGAGCCATCCCTTGTGTCTGTTTTATTCACTCGGCTGGTCGGCTGAGTGGGTTCCCGGGCGGGAAGGTATCCTCACGTTGTCGAGCAGGTGACGATGCCGCGCCCTGGGGGTGGCCATCCGTCATCGCGCTTCGCCATGTCTCAGCCGCGACGCCGAGGGAGCCTCGTCCGTGAGTGTGCCGCGCCCGGCAGCCGTCATCGTCCTCGCCGCAGGCGAGGGCACCCGGATGAAGTCGAGAACACCGAAGATCCTCCATGAGCTGTGCGGCCGAACCCTGGTCGACCACATGCTCGTCGCCGCCCGGGGTCTCGAACCCGAGCGGCTCATTGTCGTCATCGGCCACGAACGGGAGCGCGTCCAGGCGCATCTGGCCAAGACCGACCCCGACGCGCAGACCGTCGTGCAGGCCGAGCAGAAGGGCACCGGCCACGCCGTCAGGACCGCCCTGGAGGCGTCCGGCACCATCGACGGCACCGTCCTGGTGACCTACGGCGACACGCCGCTGCTGCGCACCGAGACCCTCGCGGCCCTGCTCGAACGGCACGGCCAGGACGGCAACGCCGTCACCGTGCTGACGGCCGAGGTCCCCGATCCTTACGGCTACGGCCGGATCGTCCGCGACGGCTCGGGCGCGGTCCTGGAGATCGTCGAGGAGAAGGACGCCGACCCCGCGCAGCGGGCGATCAAGGAGATGAACTCCGGCGTCTACGCCTTCGACGGCCTCCTGCTCGCCGACGCGGTCAAGCGGGTGTCCGCCTCCAACGCCCAGGGCGAGGAGTACCTCACCGACGTCCTCGCGATCCTGCGGGAGGACGGCCACCGGGTCGGCGCGCACATCGCGGCCGACTACGTGGAGGTGGAGGGCGTCAACGACCGCGTGCAGCTGGCCTTCGCCCGAAAGGTGCTCAACGCGCGCCTGCTGGAGGCCCACATGCGGGCCGGGGTGACCGTGATCGACCCGGCCACCACGTGGGTCGACGTCGACGTCATCCTCGAAGCGGACGTGGTGATCCACCCGGGAACCCAGCTGCTCGGCTGCACGACGGTCGCCGAGGGCGCCGAGGTCGGGCCCGCCAGCACCCTGACCGACACGATCGTCGCCGAGGGGGCGCTGGTGCGCAACGCGGTCTGCGTCGACGCCGTGATCGGCCCCGAGGCCCTGGTCGGGCCGTACGCCTACCTGCGCCCCGGCACGGTCCTGGCGCGCAAGGCCAAGGCGGGGACGTACGTTGAGATGAAGAACGCGCAGGTCGGAGAGGGTGCGAAGGTGCCCCACCTGAGCTACGTGGGCGACGCCACGATCGGCGCGGGCGCCAACATCGGCGCTTCGGCGATCTTCGTCAACTACGACGGGGTCGACAAGCACCACACGACGGTGGGCGAGCACGCCTTCGTCGGGTGCGACACCATGCTCGTCGCGCCGGTCACCATCGGCGACGGCGCGTACACGGCCGCGGGCTCGGTCATCGACGCGGATGTCCCCCCAGGGGCCATCGGGGTGGCCCGCGGACGGCAGCGCAACATCGAAGGGTGGGTCGCGCGCAGGCGCGCGGGCACCAGATCGGCCGAGGCGGCGCTACGGGCCGCCGAGACCGGGAAACAGCAGGGGAGCCAGACGTGAGTGAGCGAAGCGAGCGGCCCGGCGGGCACGGCAGCGTCGCGCGGACATCGGTGTGCCGTCAGGCGAGGGGGACGGCATGAGCGGCATCAAGAAGACCGGTGAGAAGAACCTGATGTTCTTCTCCGGGCGCGCGCACCCGGAGCTGGCGGACGAGGTGGCGAGCCACCTGGGGGTCGACGCGGCACCGACCACGCTGCGCGACTTCGCCAACGGGGAGATCTACGCCCGCTACCAGGAGTCGGTCCGCGGCTGTGACGCGTTCGTCATGCAGAGCCACACCTGGCCGATCAACCAATGGATCATGGAACAGCTGATCATGGTGGACGCCCTCAAGCGCGCCTCCGCCAAGAGGATCACCGTGATCATGCCGTTCTACGGCTACGCCCGCCAGGACAAGAAGGGCCGGGGCCGCGAGCCCATCACCGCCCGCCTGATGGCCGACATGTTCAAGACGGCAGGGGCCGACCGGCTGATGTCGATCGACCTGCACACCTCCCAGATCCAGGGCTTCTTCGACGGCCCGGTGGACCACCTGTTCGCCATGCCCGTCCTGGTCAACTACCTCAAGGACAAGCTCGACCTGGCCACGACCACGGTCGTCTCGCCCGACACCGGCCGGGTGCGGCTCTCGGAGCGCTGGGCCGACACGCTGGGCACCCCGCTGGCCTTCATCCACAAGCGCCGCGACCTCGACGTGGCCAACCAGGTGAAGGTGAGCGAGGTCGTCGGCCGGGTCAGGGGCCGGACCTGCGTGCTGATCGACGACATGATCGACACCGCGGGAACGATCTGCAAGGCGGCCGACGCACTGTACGAGCAGGGCGCCACCAACGTGGTCGTGGCCGCCACCCACGCGGTGTTCTCCGACCCTGCGGTCGACCGGCTGAAGAACTCCAGGATCTCCGAGGTCATCGTCACCAACACGGTGCCGCTCCCCGAGGACAAGCGGTTCGACAAGCTCACCGTGCTGTCGATCGCCCCCCTGATCGCCCGCGCGATCAACGAGGTCTTCAGCGACGGCTCGGTGACCAGCCTCTTCGAGGGCGACAGCTGACAGCCCGCCCCGCCCCCGGGAACCCGTCGCCGACGCGTTCCCGGGGGCGGCCGGAGCCGCGGCGCGTCGGCGTCACCGTTGACACGGTAGGGTTGTGGGATTGCGTGCGCTCGTAACGCCTTCCGCTAGGGCGGGTGAGGGGGAGCGCACCTTTCCGATTCCCAAGATCCCTAGGAGATCAGCCATGTCCGAAGTGGTCATCACCACCGAACTCCGTGACAAGTTCGGCAAGGGCGCCGCCCGCAAGATCCGTCGTGAGAACAAGGTGCCCGTCGTCCTCTACGGGCACGGCACCGACCCCCAGCACCTGTCCCTGCCGGGTCACGACCTGCTGCTCGCCCTGCGTACGCCGAACGTGCTGATCCGCCTCGAGGGCGCGGTGGCCGAGCTGGCCCTGCCCAAGGGCGTCCAGCGCGACCCGATCAAGGGCTTCCTGGAGCACGTCGACCTCATCCTCGTCCGTCGCGGCGAGAAGGTCACCGTCGACATCCCCGTCACCGTGGTGGGCGAGGTCGCCGACGGCATCCTCGACCAGCAGCTCGTCTCCATCTCCGTCGAGACCGAGGCCACCCACATCCCCGAGGGCGTCGAGGTCGACGTCGAGGGCCTGGAGGTCGGCACCCAGATCACCGCCGCCGACCTGAAGCTGCCCAAGGGCACGACGCTCGCCGCCGACCCCGAGGCGCTGGTCCTCATCGTCGCCGGGATGACGGCCGCCGAGCCGGAGGGCGAGGCCGCCGAGGCCGCTCCGGCCGCCGAGGGCGAGAGCTCCGAGAGCGCCGAGTAGTTTTCTCTGCTAGATCTGTCAGGGCGGCCCGGGACCGGGCCGCCCTGACGCGCGTGTGAAGGGATGCCGATCGTGGACCGCTGGTTGGTCGTGGGCCTGGGAAACCCCGGGCCGGAGTACGCCGGGAACCGGCACAACGCGGGGTTCATGGTCCTGGACGAGCTCGCCGCGCGAGCCGGGGGACGGTTCAAGGCGCACCGGTCGCGGGCGGAGGTGCTGGAGGGCCGCCTGGCGGGCGTCCCCGCCGTGCTGGCCAAGCCGCTGTCCTTCATGAACCTCTCCGGCGGGCCGGTCAAGGCCCTGGCCGACTTCTACAAGGTCGACCCGGCCCGCGTGGTCGTCGTCCACGACGAGCTGGACATCCCGTACGGCGCGCTGAGGGCGAAGCTGGGCGGCGGCGACAACGGCCACAACGGGCTGAAGTCGATCACCAAATCGCTGGCGACCAAGGACTACCTGCGGGTGCGGTTCGGCATCGGCCGTCCGCCCGGCCGGATGGACGCCGCGGCCTACGTCCTGCGCGACTTCGCCACCGCCGAGCGCAAGGACCTCGCGTTCCTGGTCGACCGCGCCTCGGACGTGGTGGAGTCGCTGATCAGGGTCGGCCTGGAGCCGACCCAGAACGCCTTCCACACCGGCGACCTGAACGTCTCCGGCCCGCCCAGATAGCCGGTCACGCCCGGGTGATCCGGCCCTCGTTCGGGCATCGGCCCGCTCAGGGGCGCGGCGGGTCGAACGCCATCAGGTTCTGCAGCAGCTCGGCCTGCTCGATCGCGTCGTCCAGCGCGTTGTGGGTGTGCGGCCGCCGGGACCGCAGGTGCTCGGGCATCTGCCGCTTGGTCGCCCAGCCGATCGGCACGCCCGCCTTGGCCGCGTACAGCGTCTTGAGGTCGACGCAGCGCGAGTGTCCGAACGGCGAGACGCCGGTGAAGCGCATGAAATACCAGTAGATCCACATCCAGTCGTAGGAGAGCGGGTAGGCCGCCAGCACCGGCGAGCTGTTCCCGCACACCTCGCGGATCCACGCGGCGGCCTCCCGCATCGCCTCGGCCGGGTCCCGGCCCTCGCGGAGCAACGTCTCCCGGTCCAGCCCGCTCACCGCGAGCGCCTCGGGAACGTGGTCGTCGCTGATCGGCCGCAGCTCCACGTAGTGCGTGTGAGTCTGCGGATCCACCGGTTCGAAGACCTTTCCGGTCATCCGCCCGGCAACGGTCATCCCCAAGCTGACCATTGAATATGCCCCCGGAATGGGACCATCGGCTTCGACATCCACAGAGATGTACGTTTCGGTCTTCAACCTTCGGGCCTCTCCCGCCGCCGCTACCATTCCATAACTGTCTGTCCGTGAACGGTTACGCAGGGGGAGCGCGTGCGCGACGTGACCGCAGTCCAGACCGCACAGGAAACCGGGCCCGGAGCCGTTCCGGCCGCGCGCCGGCGCATGCCGGCCTGGGTGCGGGAGCACCGCGCGACGGCCGTCGCCGCCGACACCGCCTGCGCCGCCCTGGCCGGAGCCCTCGCGCTGTTCGTTCGATTCGGCGAGGTTACCGCCTACGTCTTCCCGTACGTCATGCTGAGCGCGGCCCTGCCCGCCGTCTGGGTCTGCGTGGTCGCGCTGAACCGTGCCTATGAGCCCCGGCTGATCGGCCTGGGCTCGGAGGAGTTCCAGCGGATCCTGCAGTGCGGCTTCATGCTCACCGCCGCCCTCGCCGTCTGCGCCTACCTCACCAAGATCGAGGTGGCCCGGGGCTACGTGGTGCTGGCGCTCCCGCTGACGACGCTGCTCACCCTCCTCTCGCGCTACGCCCTGCGCCGTTCCCTGCACCGCAGACGGGCGCGGGGCGGGTGCATGCGGCGGGTGGTGGCCGTGGGCCACCGGGCGGCGGTCGCCGAGCTGGTCCGCAGGTTCCGCCGGGAGCGCTACCACGGCATGGAGGTCGTCGCGGCGTGTGCCCCGCACGACGGGACGGGCGACGTGGAGGGCGTGCCGGTGCTGGGCGACTTCACCGATGTCGCGCTCGTGGTCGGGCAGGTCTCGGCCGACACCGTGGCCGTGCTCGCCTGCCCGGAGATGGACGGGGTGGCGCTGCGGCGGCTGGCCTGGCAGCTGGAGAAGACCCACACGGACCTGATCGTCGCCCCCGCGCTGATGGAGGTGGCCGGGCCGCGGATCACCATTCGCCCGGCGGCGGGATTGCCGCTGCTGCACGTGGACCACCCCGAGATCTCCGGCCTGCGTCAGGTGCTCAAGAACCTGTTCGACCGGGTGGGCGCCTGGCTGCTGCTGGCGGCCCTGCTGCCGCTGCTGGCGGGGGTGGCGGTGGCCGTACGGGCCTCGGGGCCGGGACCGGTGTTCTTCCGGCAGACGAGGGTGGGCCGCGACGGCGCCGAGTTCACGATCTACAAGTTCCGGACGATGCACGCCGACGCCGAGCGCCGGAAGATCGCCCTGGCCGGTGACGGGCACGGCATGCTCTTCAAGATCCGCGACGATCCGAGGGTGACCCCGCTGGGCACCTGGCTGCGCCGCCACTCGCTGGACGAGCTGCCCCAGCTGATCAACGTGGTCCTGGGACACATGTCCCTGGTCGGCCCTCGGCCGCCACTGCCCGAGGAGGTCGCCAGGTACGGTGACGACGTCCGCCGCCGATTACTGGTCAAGCCCGGGATGACCGGTCTCTGGCAGGTAAGTGGTCGTTCCGACCTTTCCTGGGAGGAATCCGTACGGTTGGACCTGCGTTACGTGGAGAGCTGGTCCCTCATGCTGGACCTGCAGATCCTGTGGAAGACTTGGTCGGCTGTCGCGCGAGGAGCTGGAGCATACTGATGACCGTTCGCGACGATCACGTACTCGCCGCGGAGCTGGCGACGACGGCAGGCGAGAAGCTGGCCGCCCTGCGCGCGGAGCGGGGCTTCGGCGACCCGTCCGAGCTTCGCAGGGAGGGTGACGCCGCCTCCCACGTGTTCCTGATGGATGCGCTGTCCCGGTTGCGCCCGGATGACAGCGTGCTGTCCGAGGAGGCGACCAGCGAGGAGCGTCTCGACCCGCGCAGGCTGCGCGCCGATCGGGTCTGGATCGTCGACCCGCTGGACGGCACCCGCGAGTTCGCCGAGGAGGGCCGCGCGGACTGGGCGGTCCACGTGGCGCTCTGGGAGCGCGGCACGCTGACGGCCGGAGCCGTCGCGCTGCCCGCCCAGGGCCGTACGCTCTCCACCCTCGAACCCCCCGTGCCGCCCGCTCCCGAGGCGGGCGCCAGGCCGCGGATCGCGGTCAGCAGGACCCGCCCGCCGGAGTTCGTGCAGAACCTGGCCCGCCTCGCCGGCGCCGACCTGGTACCGATCGGTTCGGCGGGCGCCAAGATCTCCGCCGTGCTCACCGGCCAGGTCGAGGCCTACGTGCACGCCGGAGGCCAGTACGAGTGGGACTCCGCCGCGCCCGTCGCGGTGGCCCTCGCCTCCGGGGTCCACGCGAGCCGTATCGACGGCTCGCCGCTGGTCTACAACCAGCCTGACCCCTCGCTGCCGGATATTCTTGTATCCCTACCGGGACTGGCGCCAACGTTGCTCGCTGGAATCCGGGATCTGCACCGCTAATCCCCGCTAGGAGAGTCTGATGCTTCAGCGCGACTACACCACGTCGCAGCTCGACGTCCTCGAGGCAGAGGCTGTTCACATCATGCGCGAGGTCGCGGCGGAGTTCGAGCGTCCCTGTCTGCTCTTCTCGGGGGGCAAGGACTCCATCGTCATGCTTCGCATCGCGGAGAAGGCGTTCTGGCCGGCGCCGATTCCCTTCCCGCTGATGCACGTCGACACCGGGCACAACTTCACCGAGGTCATCGAGTTCCGCGACCGCCGCGCCGCCGAGCTGGGCGCCCGCCTGGTCGTCGCCAGCGTCCAGGACTCCATCGACGCCGGTCGCGTCGTCGAGGAGACCGGCCGCAGAGCCTCGCGCAACCGGCTGCAGACCACGACGCTGCTGGACGCGATCGAGGAGAACGAGTACGACGCGGTGTTCGGCGGCGCCCGCCGCGACGAGGAGAAGGCCCGCGCGAAGGAGCGCGTGTTCTCCTTCCGCGACGACTTCGGCCAGTGGGATCCCAAGAACCAGCGCCCCGAGCTGTGGAACCTCTACAACGCCAGGATCCGCAAGGGCGAGCACATCCGGGTGTTCCCCCTGTCCAACTGGACCGAACTCGACATCTGGGACTACATCCGGCGCGAGGGGATCGAGATTCCCTCGATCTACTTCGCCCACACCCGCAAGGTGTTCGAGCGCGACGGCATGCTGCTGGCCGACAGCGAGTTCATCACCCGCGACGACGACGAATCGCTCCTGGACATGACGGTCCGCTACCGGACGGTCGGCGACGTGACCTGCACCGGCGCCGTCCAGTCGAGTGCCGCGACGGTCGAGGCGATCATCGACGAGATCGCGGTGACCCGGATCACCGAGCGCGGCGCCACCCGCGCCGACGACCGCGCCTCGGAGGCCTCCATGGAGGACCGCAAGCGGGAGGGGTACTTCTAGTGAGCGTCCGTCTCCCCGGCTCCCCGTGCCACCCGGCCCACCCGGCCTCCCGCGAGCCCCTTCCCGCGCGGTCCCGCCGCGCACGCCGTACGACCTCTGGAGAGCAGCGCTAATGGACATTCTTCGCTTCGCCACGGCGGGAAGTGTCGACGACGGAAAGTCGACCCTCATCGGGCGGCTGCTCTTCGACTCCAAGGCGATCTTCGAGGACCAGCTGGAGGCCGTCGAGCGCACCTCCCGCGACCGCGGCACCGAGTACACCGACCTGTCGCTCCTCACCGACGGCCTGCGGGCCGAGCGGGAGCAGGGCATCACGATCGACGTGGCCTACCGCTACTTCGCCACTCCCAAGCGCAAGTTCATCATCGCCGACACCCCCGGGCACATCCAGTACACCCGCAACATGGTCACCGGCGCCTCCACCGCCGACCTGGCGATCGTCCTGATCGACGCCCGCAAGGGCGTGCTGGAGCAGTCGCGGCGGCACGCGTTCCTCACCACCCTGCTGCGGGTGCCGCACCTGGTGCTGGCCGTCAACAAGATGGACCTGGTCGACTACTCCCAGGAACGGTTCGAGGAGATCCGCGAGGAGTTCACCGCGTTCGCCTCCAAGCTGAACGCCCCGGACCTCACGTTCATCCCGATGTCGGCGCTGCACGGCGACAACGTGGTGTCACGCTCGGAGAACACGCCCTGGTACAACGGGTCCTCCCTGCTCCACCACCTGGAGCACGTGCACATCGCCTCCGACCGCAACCTGGTCGACGTACGCTTCCCCGTGCAGTACGTCATCCGCCCGCAGCGGGCCACCGACCCCTCCCTGCACGACTACCGCGGCTACGCGGGCCAGGTCGCCGGAGGGGTGCTCAAGCCGGGCGACGAGGTCATGCACCTGCCCTCGGGCCTGGCCACGCGGATCGCGTCGATCGACACCTTCGACGGGCCGGTCGACGAGGCGTTCCCGCCGATGTCGGTCACCCTGCGACTGGAGGACGACATCGACATCTCGCGCGGCGACATGATCTGCCGCCCGAACAACCAGCCGCAGGTCTCCCAGGAGCTGGAGGCGATGATCTGCTGGATGGCCGACACCGCCAAGCTGTCCCCGCGCACCAAGCTGACCATCAAGCACACCACCCGCACGGCCCGTGCCCTGGTCAAGGACCTGCACTACCGGCTGGACGTCAACACCCTGCACCGGGACGAGACGGCCCAGTCGCTCGGCCTCAACGAGATCGGGCGGGTGTCGCTCCGCGTCACCCAGCCCCTGTTCGTCGACGACTACGCCCGCAACCGCCTCACCGGCGGATTCATCCTCGTGGACGAGTCCACCAACAACACGGTCGGCGCCGGGATGATCGTCGACGCCCGGTAGGCACGCCCCGCCTGCCCGCCCGCGGGCCGCCGTGGCCCCTCCCCGTGCGCGACGGGAGGGCCACGCCGGACCGCGGGCGGTTCGCCGTTCCCGGAGCCGTCCCTGAAGCCGTCCACGGTGCCGGTCGGATCGTTCTTTCCGAACCCTTCCGGGTAAGCCCGTCCGGCGGTGCGGAGCCCTTCCCGAGGTGCCGGTCGTCGTTCGTGGAACCGCGCATCCCCTCGCGCCCGTGACCCGGCCATGGGCCCGCCCGGCACCGGGTTGCGAGGTTCCGGCCCTTTCCCGTTCAGGAGACGGGCGGCGTTACACCCGCTGGGTAGATCCTTTGTCCGTTCTCTGACTCCTCCGTTACGCTCCGCGCTAGCCTCGGCACGTTCCGTATCCGTCGGGTAAGGATTCGTGCCTGTGTCTGATAGTCCGTCACCTGCTCGGGTGGTATTCCTGGGCGGCCTCGGCCGCAGCGGGACCACGCTGCTCGAGCGCCTGCTGGGGGAGGTCCCCGGCATCGCGCCGCTCGGCGAGGTCGTCCACCTCTGGGCCAGGAGCGCGCTCGCGGACGAGTCCTGCGGGTGCGGCGAGCCCTTCGGGTCGTGCCCCTTCTGGGAGAAGGTCGGCGAGCGCGCGTTCGGCGGCTGGTCCGAGGGTCTGGCGCACCGGATGATCGCGCTCAGGTCCCGCGTCGACCGCACCCGGCGCATCCCGACCCTGGCCAGGCTGCTGGCCGAGGAGCAGGCGGGCACCGGCAGGTGGCCGACGCCCGGCACCGCCGAGCTGGACGAGTACGCCGCGGTCTACCGTGACCTGTACAACGCGGCGGGCGAGGTCGCCGACTGCCCGGTCGTGATCGACTCCAGCAAGCACGCCTCGCTGGCCTTCTGCCTCGCGGCGGCCGGGGTCGACGTCCAGGTCGTCCACGTGGTCCGCGACCCCCGCGCGGTCGCGCACTCCTGGCGCAGGAGGGTCGCGCGTCCCGAGGACGGGCGCCCGATGACCCACTGGTCGCCCTCTCGCACCTCGCTGCACTGGCTGAGCGAGAATCTGAGCCTCGAACTCCTCGCCCGCAGGGGCGTACCGGTCACCCGGATCCGCTACGAGGACCTGCTCGACGCCCCCGCCGACACGCTCAGGCGCGTGGTCGCCAGGATCGGACTCCCGTGCCGCCTCGACTTCCTGTCGGGCAACTGGGCGGAGCTCTCGACGGCGCACACGGCCTCGGGCAACCCCGTGCGCTTCACGGTCGGCCGCACGGAGCTGACCAGGGACGACAGCTGGCGCGCCGTCGCGTCGTCCCGGCAGTCGCGCCTGGTCACCGCGCTGACCTGGCCCCTCATGATCAAGTATGGCTATCACAGGAGACTCGCGTCGACGGCCCCCTCCTGAAGGAGAGGGCTTGAGGCGCGACGATGCGCTTCGAAGCCCCGTGTTGACCAGCCCTGGCCGTCAGTTCAAGGAGGTGCGTTTTGATGGCTATGTTGAACACGAGATCGCAGACCCACCGGCGGGTGCTTCCTCAGCCTGCCGCTCCGGAATCCGTGGGAGCAGACACGCCCGAGGGTGGGCACGAAACGGCTCACGGACACCGCCTCGCGGCGGTCCCTGGTGTTCAACCTGGGCGAGGGGAGATCGAGCGGACCGGCACCTGGCCCGTTCGGCGTCACCCCGAGGACGCTTCGGCGCCCGAGGGAGCGAACCGTGAGGTTCACCCCGTCGTGTTCATCCTGGACAGGCACGGCCACCCGCTCGACCCCTGCCACCCCGCCCGTGCCCGTCGCCTGCTGGCGGCCGGGCGCGGCACCTACGCCCGCACCACCCCTGATCGATACGGGTTCCCCCGTCTTGTCCGGCCACGGATCAAGCTGCACCACGGCTTCCAGACCGGCGACCTGGTCCGGGCGAACGTCCCGGCAGGCAAGAAGGCCGGGCTTCACGCCGGGCGAGTCCTGGTCCGCTCCTCCGGCTCATTCGACATCACCACCCGGCACGGTCGCGTCACCGGAATCAACCACCGGCATGTCCGTCATCTTCAGCGCGCGGACGGCTACGGCTACGCGACTCAGAAAGAAGCCGATCGAAATGACTGAACGTTCAGAGCACGCTCGGGCCATGACGGCTCTGTCGCTCCCGATTCCTCACCGGCCTGAAGGCCAGAGCATCCTCGGGAGGTCCTGGTGAACACATCGGTGGGTGTCGTCATCCCCACCCGGGGACACCGGCCTGACCAGTTGCGCGCGGCCACGCTCGCCGTGCTCGGTCAGGACCACCCCGGCCCCGTCGAGGTCGTCGTCGTCGTGGACGGCGGTGATCCGGCCTGGGTCGCCGACCAGGTGGCCGACCTCCTGGCCGGCCGGGCACTGGCGCCCGGCCGGCGCGAGGCGCCCCCACGCGGCGTGCGCGTGATGGCCAACCGGCTCACCCCGGGCCTGCCCGGGGCCCGCAACACCGGCATCGCGGCCCTCGGCACCGACATGGTCGCCTTCTGCGACGACGACGACCAGTGGCTGCCCGGCAAGATCGAGGCCCAGGTCGCCGCCCTGGAGGCGGAGCCGGACGCGCGCTTCTGCAGCTGCGCCATCGAGGTCGAGTACGGCTCGCGGCGCATCCCCCGGCTGGCCGGGACCAGCCGCGTCACCTACCGCCACCTGGTGCGCTCGCGGATGGTGATGGTGCACTCCTCGACCTTCCTGTTCCGGCGCGGCGGGCTCTGGGTGGACGAGAGCGCCCCCAAGGGCCAGAACGAGGACTGGGACCTGGCGCTGCGCGCCGCCGCCCAACACCCCATCGTGCACGTCGACCGGCCCCTGGTCCGGGTGCGCTGGGGTGGCTCCTCGTACGTGGCCCGTTGGGCCGACCGGATCGCCGGGCTGCAGTGGATGCTCGCCCGGCACCCTGATCTGGCCGTGGATCCGCGCGGCGCGGCGCGGGTCTACGGTCAGCTCGCCTTCCACCACGCGGCCCTCGGCCAGCGGCGGGAGGCGGGCCGCTGGGCCTGGCGGGCGTTCACCGCCCGCCACGGCGAGCCCCGCGCGCCCATCGCGCTCGCGGTGGCGGCGGGCCTGATCCCCGCGAGGATCATGCTCAGTGTCCTGAACCACCGAGGGCACGGCATCTGATGGCGCCCATCACCGAGCAGCCACGGGTGACCCTCCGCCACGGTGCCTGGATCGTGCCGTCCATGACGGACCAGGCCGCCGAGCACCCGCCGGTACCCGCGCGCCACGGCCCGCCGGTCGCCTCGCTCCTGACGGGACAGCCCGTCGAGCGCCCGCCGGTGTTCCCCCGCCACGGTCTGGTGCTCGCTCCGTCCGCGGCGGGGCAGGCCGTCGAGCGCCCGCGCGCGACCGCTCGCTACGGCCTGCCGGTCCTTCCGCCCGCGCCGGGGCGCGCCGCCGAGCCGCCGCCGGCGGTCATGCGCCACGACTCGCAGGTCATGTCGTCCGTGGTGAGGCGGGCCGCGGTCCCGGCCACCCGTGACACCGTGACGCCGGCCCCGCCCCTCACCGACCACCGGTCCGCGACCACCGGTCGCGATCCGGTGCCCGGCCTGCCCGCCGTCGCAGGGCGGGCCGGAACGCCGGTCGCCAGGCGGGGGACGACCCCGGGCGTCCCCCGCCGGAGGCCCCGGCCCGACAAGGCCACCCGCAGGCGTCTGCGCAGGCGCGTGCACGTGGCGGGGGTCGCGATCGACCCGATGACCGAGAGCGAGGTCGTCGACCACGTGGTCGCCGCCCTGAAACGCGGTGAGGGCGGCCACCTCGTCACCCCGAACGTCGACATCAGCCGGACCGTCGCCCGAGACCCCCGGGCCCGCCGGTTCGTCGAGCGCGCCGACCTGGCGGTGGCCGACGGCATGCCGCTGGTGTGGGCGGCGAGACTGCTCGGCACCCCCATCCCCGGCAGGGTCACCGGCGCCGACCTGATCTGGTCCCTGTCGGAGGCCGCCGCCTTCTACCGCCATCCCGTATACCTGCTGGGCGGTCCCCGGGGCACGGCCGCGCAGGCGGCCCGCGAGCTGGTGAACCGCCATCCGACGCTGATGATCGCCGGGGTCGACGCCCCGCCGTACGGGTTCGAGGACGATCCTGAGAGTTACGCCCGGGTGCGCGACGCCGTGATCGCCGCAGCACCCCGGCTGGTCTTCGTCGGGCTCGGCTTCCCCCGGCAGGAGCGGCTCATCGCCTCGCTCCGCCGGGACCTGCCGGGCACCTGGTTCGTCGGCTGCGGTTCGGCGATCTCCTTCGCCGCGGGCACCGTCCGGCGGGCACCGGCATGGATGCGCCGCGGTGGCCTGGAGTGGATCTTCCGGCTGACGCGGGAACCGGGCAGGCTCGCCCGCCGCTACCTGGTCGACGACCTGCCGTACGCGCTCCGGCTCCTCACGGTCTCCCTCGTACGAGGCCTCTTCTCCTGAGTCCTGAGCTCTGAGCCGTGAAGCTTTGAGGCGCCGGTGCCGGGGGCTTCGCCGAGCTTCCCGACCGTCATCGTCCTGATCGGCCGTCAGCGTTTCGCGGAGATCAGCTCCCTGACCCGGAGGGCCTCCTCGGGGCTCAGTCGGGCACCGGCCTCGGCGAGGGCGCGGCGCGAGTCCATCGGCCGGTAGGCCGTGCGGGACAGGCCGCTCCAGGCGAAGCCGCCGGGGCCCGTGCCCGACGCGGTCACGCCCGACCTGGTCGTGCACGCACGGCGGACGCGCTCCTCGGCTCGGGCCGACCAGGTCAGGCCCGCCCACTCGTACAGGTGGCGAAAGCCCGTCAGGGGGTCACGGGCCAGGTCCTCGTAGCGGGCAAGCATGATCCCCGGGTGCCGGTCGGCCAGGTCGGCGGCGGTGATCCCGGCCACCCGCCACAGGGCCACGGCCTTGGCGACGCGGTCCTGGGAGCCGATCAGCGGGCGCAACGCCTCCAGGTGCGGCTGGTCACGCACCAGCAGCGGCTGTTCGAGCAGCTCGTGGAAGTAGACCGTCCAGCCGAGCCGCTGCCAGCTGCCGACGAACGCCACCGGGTCGCGCAACAGGACGATCACCCGGCAGCCCAGCCGGTCGGCGAACCATCCGGCGGAGAACAGCGCGAACGGGTCGTCCAGCAGCGCCCGGCGCCCGCCCAGCCGCCCCAGCGTGAACGCGGTGCCGTACCGGACCATCCGCGCCAGGTCGTACGGTGACCGGTTGCGGCGCAGCTCCGCCAGGAACCCGTAGCGCAGCGCGACCGTACGGGCGAAGGCGGGCAGCCAGGCCCGCTCGTTGTCCGGGCAGATGTACTGGAAGCGGTGGCCGACCACGGCGTCGAGGACGCCGGGGGAGCGGCCCGGCGGGTGTTCGGGGTTGAGCGGCTCGTTGACGTAGACCAGCTCCCCGCTCGCCGCGAGCATCCTGCCCGTCCAGCTCGTCCCGGTCCTGGGCAGCCCGGTGACCAGCACGGGCGTCACGGCCCCCACCGCCCGTCCAGCTTCCTGGAACGGCCGGGCCGCGTGCGGGCACGGCGTCCGGGACGGCCGGGCCGCGCGGTCACCGGGTCCGCCGGGGATTGAGAGCGGCCGGGCGACGCGGTCATGATGTCCGCCGGGGTTGAGAGCGGCCGGGCCGCACGGTCACGGGGTCCGCCGGGGGTTCAGGGCGGTCAGGCTGTGCGTGCCGAAGGGGCGCAGGCCGTACAGGCGGTGGATGCGCCACAGCGGCAGCAGGTTCTTGACCACCGTGCCCCCCGCCCAGCCGAGGGCGGCCCCGAGCGAGCCCATCGAGGGGATCAGCAGCAGGTCCAGCGCCACCGCCGTCGCGACGGCGGCGACCAGATTGGCCAGGCTGGACCCGGTGTGCCCGGCGGAGGTCAGCACCACGTCGGCCATCCCGCACGCCGTGGCGAGCATCATCGTGGCGGCCAGCACGAACGCCACCGGCGCGCCGCCGGTGTAGCCGTCCCCGAAGACGGCGCCGAGCAGCCAGGGCGCGAGCGCGGCGTACCCCAGCCAGACCGGCCAGGTCAGCAGGACCAGCCAGAGGGTGGCCGACTGGTACAGCTCGCGGGCGCGCGGCAGGTCGCCCCCGGCCAGGGCCCGCACCAGCCTCGGCTGCGTGGCCTGCGCCAGCCCCTGACCGGCCAGCTGGCCCACGATCTTGAAACGGGTGGCGGCGGTGTAGACGGCCGCCTCGGCCGGCCCGGCCAGCAGCGCCACGATCACGACGTCCAGCCGCTGGAACACCGCCTGGATCCCGGCAGCCAGCGACCGGGGCCAGGTGTGGCGCCACAGGTCGCGCGCGGTACCCGGCGGGCAGGGGGTCCGGGGCAACCGCCGGCGCAGCCAGATCGAGGCCAGCAGCAGCACCGGCAGGTACGGCAGCGCCCACGCCGCGGCGAGCAGCGGCACGGAGTCGCGGTCCGCGAGCACCACCGCCCCGACCAGGAGCAGCTGGGTCACCGGCTGCAGCACCCCGTCCAGCAGCACGGTCGGCCGCATCGAGCCGAACCCGCGGGTCGCGCCCACCACGACGCCCGAGCACGCCACCGCGGGCAGGGCCACCGCCAGCACCCGCGGCACCGGGTCGGAGGTGGTGAGGATGACCGCCGCGCCGGCCGCCAGCGAGAGCGAGGCGACCGGGACGAGCGCGGCTCGGACGTGACCGCAGGCGCGGCGGTAGCCGAAGGACCTGGACCTGGCGATGAAGTAGACCAGCCCGTTCCCGGCGTCCAGCCGCAGGACAGCGGCGACCATCAGGCACAGGGCGGTTCCCGAGAAGAAGAGACCTGCCGTCTCCTGCCCCACCCCCCTGGTGACCAGCACGACCGTCAGGAACTGCGCGGCGGCCCCCGCCCCCGCTCCCGCCAGCCCCGCCACCCCGCCCCGCGCGGCCCCCCTCAAGCCCGTCAGGCCCGCCAGGCGAGTGGTGGTCAGCGGCGCCACGACGGCTCCGCGCCCAGCCACGAGGTCAGCAGGGTGTCCTGCTCCGCGAAGTGGGCCGTCAGCTCGCGGCGGAGTTTGCGGGACATGGGGCCCGGCCTGGCCCGGTTGTTGTGCCGCTCGAAAACCGGGTCGCCGAGGTGCGGCAACCCGAGGAACGCCAGCACGCGGTCGTAGACGAGGTCGGGTTCGGCGAAGAACCGGCCGCTGTCGAGGACGAGCAGCCGGTCGCGGCCTACCAGCGGTTCCAGCCGGGCGAGCTGCTCGGCGTAACGGCCCCTGGCGAGGTAGGCGTGGTGGCGGTGGGCCAGGTTCGTCGAGTGCGGCGAGGCGATCAGGGCCTCCTCGGCCCCGGCCAGCCGCTCCTCCTCCAGCCGTACGGCCCTGGCGAAGGACCGCTCCGTCTCGAAGCCCCTGGCCAGCTCGTGGGCGTGCGCGGAGAAGGCCCGCTCGACGGGGTCGCGGACCAGCACGATCAGTTTCGCGCCCGGCAGGTCGTGGGCGATCCTGGGGCCGGCCAGTGGGTGGAACAGATAATAGGGCGACGACTCGAACGCCTGGGGCCGGCAGCCGTACCTGCGGGCCAGCCGGGAGGCCGACGCCCGCAGCGGAAAGTGCGCCCGGTACCAGGACAGGCCCCGGTCGTACGCCGTGTCGAAGTAGTGCACGCCCTTGCGCAGGACGGGTTTCAGGACGAGCGGGTGCTGGGACAGGACGCGGTACAGGGAGGTGGTGCCGCAGCGCTGCGCCCCGATGATGAGGAAGGAGGGCAGCACCCGGCTTCCCGAGGTGAGGCGACCTATGGCCCCCGACGCCGCGTGGACCGAACGCTTCAACGCGGGCTTCACAGCAGCGTCTCCTGGGAGTCGGCGAGGGGGGTGAGCCAGACCTCGGGCGGTCCGAGGGGCGCGTGGCCGTCGGCCGCGTGACGGTCGGCGAGGGCGATCAGGTAGCGGAGCGCGGTCAGCCGGGACTCGGCGGCCGACAGCCCGAACGGTGCCAGGATCCGCAGGGCCCGCGCCACGCAGGCCCTGGCCGCTGTGGCCGGGTCGTCGCGGCGTAGCGCCCGCTGGAAGAAGTGGTGGACGGCGTCGAAGCCCAGCGGGACCCCGGTGCCGAACCGCTCCCAGTCCCAGACCAGCAGCCGCCCGTCGGGCCCGCGCGAGATGTTCCACGGCGTCAGGTCGCCGTGCCAGGAGAACCCTCGCCCGCAGGACGGTTCCCCGGGCCCCCGGCTCGTGTCTCCGGGAAGCGGGTCCCCCGGAGCCGGGCCTCCGGGGGTCTGTCCGGTGCGGGCGAGGTCTCCGGGGGTCTGTCCGGTGCGGGAGGCTTCGGGGGCCTGTCCGGTGCGGGCGGCGGCTTCGGGAGGCGAGCTTTCCGGAGCCGGGTTCCCCCGGGCCCGGCCGTCGAGCGGAGCGCGCTCCGGGGCATGCTCCCCGGGAATGCGGGCGATCTCGGCGATCGCGTCGGTGAGGACCTCGCCCGGTATCCGTCCCCGCCGTACCGGAAGCGGGGTCAGCGCCAGCACGGACAGGCCACGCCAGGATCCGTGGTGCAGCACGGCGGGCGGGACGACGGTCTTCAGCGGAACCCCGGCGAGCAGGCCGAGCGTCCGCGCCTCGTGGGCGACGAGCTCCCGGGTCAGGTCGGTGTCGCCGATCTTCACGAAGGCGATCGGCCCGTCGGCGGCGCGCGCCTCCAGGATCGGCTTGCGGTTGGCCCGCCTGGCCGGTCGCACGCGCAGCGTGACGCGGACGGGTGTGCCGAACACCTCGCTCAGGTGGCTCTCGATGCCGTCCCGGCCCGACGGCACGGTGACCCGCCCGCCCGGGTGCCACCACGCGCGGGGGACCAGCCTGCGGGGGAGCAGGCGGTGCGGGAGCAGGGTGTACGGGCTCGGGTCGCCGGGGCCGGGGAACAGCAGGTCGAGAGTCTGGTCCAGGTAGCGCAGACGGGCGCGGGCGTCGTTCATGAAGCCGTGCTCGCCATCGAGTTCCTCCAGAGCAGCGCGAACGAGACGAGGTACAGGCTGAGCGGGGTGACCAGCCCGTCGTAGACGAACATGTAGAGGAGGGTGAGGATCATCACGAGGACCCCGGCCAGGCCGATCGGGCTCCGGTCACGCCAGTGGCGGCGGACGGCCCCCGCGAAGAACGCCACGTAGAGCGCGGCCCCCGCGAAACCCTGCGTGATCATCAGGTGCCAGAGCTGGCCGTCCCCGCCCAGCGGCGGGTGGCCGCAGGTGGGGCACCACCCGCTCTTGCCGGTGGTGATCGTCCGGTGGTTGCCCGTGGCGTTGCGGGTGTTGCCGTACCCGACGAGCGGCGCGGTGCCCGCGGCGGCGAGGGTCGCCGAGACGGTGAAGGCGCGGATGTCGTTGCTGTGCGGGCTGTCGAGCCGCTGGGCCACCACCGCCTGCAGCGGGCTGAGGGTGAACGCCAGCGCCCCGGCGGTCAGGGCCGCGCAGGTCGCGACGCGGGCCCGCGCGCCCAGGCGCAGCAGGACGTACGCGGCGGCGACCCCGAGCCCGATCCACAGGCCGCGGTTGAGCGAGTAGACGACGGGGATCGCGGCCAGCGCGACCAGCGGCACCACGGCCAGGCGCCTGCGCGGCCCGCCGTACACCCACCAGCCGACCACGAACCAGACGAGCAGCACCGAGAGGTTGCCACCCCAGGCGTTGGCCCACTCGAACGGCGCCTCGGGGCGCGGCGAGGCGTGGCCGAGGACCCGCTGCATCTGGGCGGCGGTGGGGTGGATCAGGTTGTGGACGAAGGGGTTGCCGCTGATCCAGCCCGGGAGGACCATCTCGACCGGCGAGGTGAACTCGGCGCGCGGGGCGAACACGCCCAGCAGGCCGCCCGCGACGGTCGTGAGGAACAGCGCGCCGAGCATCCGCACCAGGGTGAGCTGCGGCAGCTCCTCCTCCGTCAGGTTCCCCAGATAGAGCACCATGATCAACAGTGAGACGTAGAGGCACAGGCGCATCAGGTAGCCGATCAGCCGTCCGGCGCCGAACTCGCCGTAGGTGCCGGGCGGCATCTCGCCGAGCATGAGCGCGCTGATCAGGTAACCCGCCAGGAGCAGCAGCCAGAGGCCGAAGCCGCGCGGCGCCCTGATCGGCCGTCTCCGCCACAGGACCAGCGCCATCGCCGGGGCCACCACGATCACCGACAGGCCCCCGAAACCGAGCGCCCACCAGGCCGGGTATCCCACCAGGAGCGCGGCGATCGGCCAGACGGCCGGACGCGGACCCCTCACGACCTGCGCCCCCTCCGCCCGCCCGCCGTCTGCCGGGCGGGTGGAACGTTCCCGTACACCCGAGGCGCGAGCAGCGCCTCCGAAGCACCGGCTGATCCGTGCGCCCCGTTCGCCCCGCGTGCTCCGTCGCCGCTCGCGTCGCTCGTCCCGGTCCCGCTCATCCCGTGCGCTCCCGGGCGGGCGGGTGCCTCCGATTTCTCGCAGGGCGGCTCGGGGACGGCCGTGCCGCCGCCCGGCACGCTGCTCGCCAGGCCGGCGAGAGGCCGCCCGGCTCTCCTCGGGAGGCTCTCGCGGTCTCGCGCCCCTCCGGACCGCGGCGCGGGCGAGACGTGCGGGGTCTGCGAGACGTGCGGGGTCTGCGAGAGGCGGGAAGCCTGTGAGCCCTGCGGAGCCTGCGGGAGGTGGGGGATCTGCGGCGCCTGCGAGACGCCCGGGACCCGCGCGGGGGGAGACGGAGACACGGTGAACGACGGGGCCTCGTCGCCGATGACGAACGCGCCGACCACGGGAACCCCGCGTTCGTTCAGGGCCCGTACGGCGTCCTTCACCTCGCGCGAGGAGGTGCCGGGTACGGCGACCACGAGCACCGCGCCCGCCAGGTCGTGCGTCTCCCCGCTGTTGACGGCGTCGAGGCCGGTCAGGCGCCTGACGTCGGCGGCGGTTCGCAGGGCGGTGTCGAGGCGGTCGCGGAGCCAGGCGACCCCGACCCCGCACAGCAGCCCCGCCATGAGGCCGCTGCCCAGGTAGAGGGGCGGCCGGGGGGTGGCGGGCCCGGTCGGCGCCACCGCCTGGCTGATCACGGAGCCGGGGGTGACGGCGACGGTCTTGAGGGCGTCGTACCTGGCGGTGAGGCTGTGAACCTGGCGGGCGAGGACGTTCTGCCGCTGGAGGGCGAGGGCCCGCTCGGTGGTCCCCCTGCCGAGATCGGGAAGCTCGGTGGCGACCTTGGTGAGACCCGCGTTGGCCTGTCTCAGCTTGAGCAACACGGCCTTGAGCTGGGCCGAGAGCATCTGGGTGGCGGACTCGCGGCGCTGGGCCAGGTAGGCGAGGGCGTAGGCGCTCGCGCCCGAGGCCGCGGCCTTCGGGTCGGCGGCGCTGCAGGAGATCTCCAGGACCGAGGTGTTGGGCGGCACCGAGACCTCCGCGGCACAGGGAAGGCCGCCGAACAGCCGGCGGGCCTTCGCCGCGACCACCGCGGAGCGGGCCACCTGTGCCTCGGTGTCGAGGTTGAGGGGTTCGCGCTGGCGGGCGGTGACCTGGTTGGTCTGTTCCTGCGAGCCGGTCGCGGTCACCAGGACCTGCCCTGAGGCGGTGTAGGAGGCCGGGGTGAGCCACAGCAGGGCGAGGCCGCAACCGGCTCCGGCCAGGAACAGGGAGAGGACGATCGGCCACCGCCGACGGAGAAGCGACGCGTAGTCCGCCAGATCCTCGCCTCCGCGGCGGACGGGAGCGTCCGGTGACGGGCTCATATATCGCTGGTGCCTCTCCGGCGAACAGACGCTGGGAACCTTAGGAACTATAGGTCGGGTTTCCATTTCCCCGAACGAATACACAAGATTTTCTTTGCGTTGCTCCCGCTGATCACAGGTAGATAACAGCTGTTTATCCGATATTTCCTGTCGTCCGCCAGGCAGCTACGGCACGGACCGGCAAAGTCTGGGACGAGGCACGTCCGGGCGATGGGAAGGTGTTCCCCCGTGATGGTCGAGGACCGTCCACGAATGCGTACGCGCGACAGCTGTGAGGAACCGGTGCATCAGACAAATGCCGCTATAGACGTAATTCCGCGAGTAGTAAGAATCGCCGGTTCCGGCCTCGTCCTGGCGCTGGGGCTGGGCACCCTCGCGCTGGGGATCGCGGGGCTGAGCGGGGGCGGTCGGGCCTCGAACGCCGCGGGCGCCGGGAAAACCTCGGACGCGCCGGGAGTCGCAGGTGCGCCGGACCCGTCCGCCGAGCCGTCCCGGGTGGCCTGCGAGGTCAGCGGCAAGCTCGTCCCCTCCTGCGGCGCCTGGTGGGGCATCGCGCCGGAGATCTTCACGGGGAGGCCTCCCGGGCGGGCCCTGGAGAGGGCGGAGAAGCGCATGGGCCGGACGGCCGACGTCATGCACGTCTACCACCGGGGCGACGAGCTCTTCCCGACCCCCGCGGAGCGCGCCATCGCCCGCGACCCGGACGGCCGCAGGCTCCTGCTGGTCAACTGGAAGCCGTCCCTCGACCACACCTGGGAGCAGATCGCCCATGGGGCGCTGGACGCGCGGATCGACCGGCTGGCCGCCCACATCGTGAGGACCTTCCCCGAGAAGTTCTTCCTCACCGTCCACCACGAGCCGGAGGACGACGTGCGGGAGGCCCGCGGCAAGGGGATGACGGCGGCCGACTACGCCGCCATGTTCCGGCACGTGGTGACGCGCCTGCGGCACGGGGGCGTGACCAACGCGGTCACGGTGATGACCTACATGGGCGCGCCCAACTGGGCGTCCGAACCCTGGTTCGAGAAGCTCCACCCCGGTGACGACGTGGTCGACTGGGTGGCGATGGACCCCTACGTCGACCACCGGGTCCACAGCTTCGACGGGCTGGTCAACAAGACCCGCCCGGAGTTTCCCCGGTGGCACGGGTTCTACCGGTGGATGCGGGAACGCTTCCCGGACAAACCCGTCATGCTCGCCGAGTGGGGCGTCTTCGAGCGTCACGACAGGCCCGGGTTCAAGGAGTCGTTCTTCACCTCGGTACGCCGGGAGATCGGCGAGTACCCGCAGATCAAGGCCCTGATCTACTTCGACTCGCCGCGCGCACCCCGGGGCGACACCCGGTTCGACACCACGCCCGGCGGCCGGAGGGCCTTCGGCGAGCTCGCCCGCGACGCGCGCCTCAACGCCGCCGTCCCCGCGGGCTGAGCCCCGCCGGTCCCCCGCCGCACCGGCCGGCCACGGCCACCGGACCCCACCGCGGGCGCGGATCCGGGCCGCCCCGTACGGCGGCGGGGAACCGGCGAGCGGCGGGGGACCGGCGGGGCGTCAACGCCGGGTCATCGAGCCCGAACCGACGGGCTCGAACCGGCAGGCCCGAACCGCCGCACCCCGGGCCGCCGGACTCGGGTCATCGGATCCAGCCGCCCTGGATCAGCGGGTCGAGCACCTGGTGCACCGCCCGGTCCACGCTGATGCCGGTGGTGTCGATCTCCAGATCGGCGTCGTCCGGCTCCTCGTACGGGTCGGAGATGCCGGTGAACCCGGGGATGAGCCCTGCGCGGGCCTTGGCGTAGAGCCCCTTGCGGTCGCGGCGCTCGCACTCCTCCAGGGGGGTGGACACGTGGACCAGCAGGAAGTCGGCGCCGACGGCCTCGACCATCTCCCGCACCTCCTCGCGGGTGGCCGCGTAGGGCGCGATGGGCGCGCAGATCGCCAGCCCGCCGTGCCTGGCGGCCTCGGCGGCGACGAAGCCGATGCGGCGGATGTTGAGGTCGCGGTCCTCCTTGGAGAAGGTCAGCCCCGCCGACAGCAGGTGGCGGACCACGTCACCGTCGAGGTAGGTCACCGTGCGGCTGCCGCGTTCCAGCAGCGCGTCGCGCAGCCCCCGGGCGACGGTCGACTTGCCGGAGCCGGACAGGCCGGTGAAGAAGACCACCAGCCCGCGGCGGTGCGGGGGGCCGGGGAGCGTCACGGGCTCGGGGCCCGCCAGATGCTCGGTCGCGCCGTAGGCCTCGGCCACGCGCTCGCGCAGCTCCAGGTCGATGGCGGGCTCCCTGGGCGCCAGCGGCACCACCGCCACGAGCGTGTCCTCGGGCAGCCCGTCGCGCGCCTTGAGCGCGGCGCGGACCACCGCGGGCCCGCCCTCGCCGTACGCCAGGGGGAGCAGCAGGATCGACGCCTCCAGCTCCTGCGCGGTCGCGATGATCTCGCCGAGGTCGCCCAGCGGCCCGCGCATGGTGACGGCCAGGACCGACTCCCGCCCGCCCAGCTCCTCGCGGACCCGCGCCGGGGTACGGCGCAGCCGGGCGAACGGCCCGTGCTCGGGGGCGTCCAGCGGCTCGACGGGGCCGGCGACGAAGCCGTCCTCGCGCCCGGTGACGGTCAGCACGGCGAGCGCCGCGCCCTCGGGGTCGCGCAGGGTGATCCGGTCACCGGGGGCGGCCGGGTGGTCGTCCGGAAGGGTGAGCGTGACCGGCGCGGGCCACGGGGTGCCGTCGGCGAGCGTGCCGCGCTCGTCCACGGCGTGCGCGTCCGCCGAGCTCAGGAAGCCCGCCAGCGGTCTGAAGGCGCCGGAGAGCAGCAGCTCGAGATCGGCCAGCTCGCGGGCGTCGGGGGTCCACTCGAAAGGCGCCGTCATCTGCTCCACCATCGTGATCGTCGGACTTTCCTGCCTCGCCCGCTCACGATGGGCCCCTGTCCGGCGAGCCTGGGATTCACCGGTCCGGTGAATCCCGGGCGCCCCGGCCCGGTGGATCTCAGATCAACCGGGCGAAATGGCTCTGGGGCTTGCGGATCACCATGGTTATCTCGTCGTGAGACGCGGGCCGGCTTCCCCTGGAGAGGGCCTCCACCACCGAGCAGGCGGCGCGGGCAAGCTTACCGAGAGGCCCGTGGAGCGCGGACCCGCTGCTGGCGGAGATGTCCTCGGTCACCATCAGCCCGCGCACCAGGCAGAAGGAGTGCATCCCCTCGCGCGAGGCGATCTGCTCGTAGACGGCGGGCAGCGGGCCCACGGTCCCGGCGGGGGCGAACCTGCGCCACACCGCCCGCCGCAGCCTCGCCGGCGCCAGCCGGTCGCACGCCCCGTACGCCGAGGCCCGGTCGCGCATCCTGACGAGCAGCAGCCCGCCGGGGCGCAGACCGGTCAGCAACCGGTCGAGCACCAGCTCGGAGTGCTCGATCCGCTCCAGCAGGAACGACACGTAGACGATGTCGAACGCCCGCGGGGGCACCGGCACCGAGCGCAGGTCGCCCAGCGCCCAGGAGTCCAGGTCCTTGCGGGCGGACGTGCTCCTGCGCAACACGGGCAGGTCCTCGTCGATCCCGATGACCCTGGACTCCGTCTGCGCCAGATCGAGCGGTTCCGGCCATCCGCACCCGGCGATCAGGATGTCGAGCCGCCGGCCGAGCTGGCTGCTCCACTGCTCCCTGATCCGCTGACTCAACAAGTCGTCGCGAGCGACGACCGACCTCACCTCTGACATGTAACCGAGAGTAGTCAACTCAGCACGATTCGTCGCGCATTTACCACTCTTTGCGAGAGCGGGTGCCCGGGCAAGTAGCCTTGAGCAGGTACCCCCCGTGTCTTCCCGGCCCGGGGTTGTCGTGTTGCCGTCGTGGGGCTGTGGGCGAATCTGATGAGTCTTTCCGGACTTCTGGACCTTGTCGCCGGGGAGCCTGAGCTGGCTTCCCTTCTTCAGGACGTGCGCGGGGGCGACTCGTCCGACGTGTCGCTGGTCGCGCCGCCGGCGCTGCGCCCCTTCGCGGTGGCCGCGCTGGCCAGGGAGGGGGCCAAGGGGGCGGCCAGGACCGTTCTCGCGGTGACCGCCACCGGGCGCGAGGCCGAGGATCTCGCCTCGGCCCTCACCAGCCTCCTGGACGAGAGCACCGTCGCGGTCTTCCCCGCCTGGGAGACGCTCCCGCACGAGCGCCTGTCGCCGCGCAGCGACACCGTGGGGCAGCGGCTGGCGGTGCTGCGCAGGCTGGCGCACCCGGTCGAGGGCGACCACTCGGCGGGACCGCTGCACGTGGTCGTCGCGCCGGTCAGGGCGCTGCTCCAGCCGATCGTCCAGGGGCTGGGCGACCTGCGGCCGGTGCGGCTGCGCGCCGGGGACGACGCCGATCTCGACACCGTCGTCCACAGCCTCGTGGAGAACGGCTACCACCGGGTCGACATGGTGGAGAAGCGCGGTGAGGTCGCGGTCAGGGGCGGTCTGCTGGACGTCTTCCCGCCCACGGAGGAGCACCCGCTGCGGCTGGAGTTCTGGGGCGACACCGTCGAGGAGATCCGCTGGTTCAAGGTCGCCGACCAGCGTTCGCTGGAGGTG
Source organism: Streptosporangium sp. G12 (assembly GCF_052983175.1). NCBI lineage: Bacteria > Bacillati > Actinomycetota > Actinomycetes > Streptosporangiales > Streptosporangiaceae > Streptosporangium > Streptosporangium sp. G12. The sequence goes on from NZ_JBRIQO010000037.1 coordinate 52,805, forward strand.
GCCGAGGACGGGCTGTTCGCCGCCCCCTGCCGGGAGCTGCTGCTGACCGCCGACGTCAGGGAACGGGCGAGGGAGCTCGCCGAGGCGCACCCCTCGCTGGCCGAGATCCTGGAGCAACTGGCCGAGGGCGTGCCGGTGGAGGGCATGGAGGCGTTCGCGCCGGTGCTCGCCGGGGAGATGGACCTGCTCGTCGACCACCTGCCGGGACAGGCGGCGATCTTCGTGTGCGACCCGGAGCGCATCCGGGGGCGCGCCGACGAGCTGGTGCGGACCAGCCAGGAGTTCCTGGAGGCGTCGTGGATCAACGCGGCGTCCGGCGGCGAGGCGCCGATCGACCTGGGCGCGGCGGCGTTCCGCGATCTGGAGGAGGTCCGCGACCACGCGCGGGGACTCGGCCAGCCCTGGTGGTCGCTCGCGCCGTTCGGCGCCGACACCGATGACATCGCCCCGGGCGGCGGGCAGGCGCTGAGGGCGCGCGAGGTGGAGTCCTACCGGGGTGACACCCAGCGGGCGCTGGCCGACATCAAGGGCTGGCTCGACTCCGACCGGGTCGTCGTCCTGCTGAGCGAGGGCCACGGTCCCGCCGAGCGCATGGTCGAGTTGCTCAAGGGCGTCGACCTGCCCGCGCGCCTGGAGCCGGGTCTCGACACCGTGCCCGAAAGGAAGGTCGTCCACGTCACCACGGGCCTGGTCGAGCACGGGTTCGTGACCCCGACGCTGGCCGTGCTGACCCACCTCGACCTGGTCGGCCAGAAGGCGTCGACCAAGGACATGCGGCGGCTGCCCTCCCGGCGCCGCAACATGGTCGACCCGCTGCAGCTCAAGGTCGGCGACCACGTCGTGCACGAGCAGCACGGCGTGGGCCGCTACGTCGAGATGGTGCAGCGGACCGTGCAGGGCGCCACCCGCGAGTACCTGGTGATCGAGTACGCCAAGGGCGACCGGCTCTACGTGCCGACCGACCAGCTCGACGAGGTCACCCGCTACGTCGGCGGCGAGTCGCCCACCCTCAACCGGATGGGCGGCGCCGACTGGGCCAAGGCCAAGACCAAGGCCAAGAAGGCTGTCAAGGAGATCGCCGGAGAGCTGATCCGCCTGTACTCCGCCCGGATGGCCTCGCCGGGACACGCCTTCGCGCCCGACAGCCCCTGGCAGCGGGAGATGGAGGACGCCTTCCCGTACGCCGAGACGGGCGACCAGCTGGAGGCCATCGACGAGGTCAAGCGCGACATGGAGCGCCCGATCCCGATGGACCGGCTGATCTGCGGCGACGTGGGCTACGGCAAGACGGAGATCGCGGTGCGGGCGGCGTTCAAGGCGGTGCAGGACGGCAAGCAGGTGGCCGTCCTGGTGCCAACCACGCTGCTGGTGCAGCAGCACATGTCGACCTTCGCCGAGCGGTTCTCCGGGTTCCCGCTGAACGTCAGGCCGCTGTCGCGGTTCCAGAGCGACGGCGAGGTCAAGGCGACCATGGAGGGTCTGCGCGAGGGCTCGGTCGACATCGTGATCGGCACGCACCGGCTGTTCTCGCCCGAGGTCAGGTTCAAGCAACTCGGCCTGATCATCATCGACGAGGAGCAGCGGTTCGGCGTCGAGCACAAGGAGGCCATGAAGCACCTGCGCACCCAGGTCGACGTGCTGGCCATGTCGGCCACCCCGATCCCCCGCACGCTGGAGATGGGCCTCACGGGCATCAGGGAGATGTCCACGATCCTCACCCCGCCCGAGGAGCGGCACCCGATCCTCACCTTCGTCGGCCCGTACGACGAGAAGCAGATCGGCGCCGCGATCCGGCGCGAGCTGATGCGCGACGGCCAGGTCTTCTTCGTCCACAACCGGGTGGCCAGCATCAACAAGGTCTCGGCCATGCTGCGCGAGCTCGTGCCCGAGGCCAGGATCGCCGTCGCGCACGGCCAGATGCAGGAGCACCAGCTGGAGAAGATCATGGTGGGCTTCTGGGAGCGCGACTTCGACGTGCTCGTCTGTACCACGATCGTCGAGTCCGGACTGGACGTGCCCAACGCCAACACCCTGATCGTCGACCGGGCCGACAACTACGGCCTGTCGCAGCTCCACCAGCTGCGCGGCCGGGTCGGCCGGGGCCGCGAGCGCGGCTACGCCTACTTCCTGTACCCGCCGGAGAAGCCGCTCACCGAGACCGCCCACGAGCGCCTGGCCACCATCTCCCAGCACACCGAGATGGGCGCGGGCATGTACGTCGCGATGAAGGACCTGGAGATCCGCGGCGCGGGCAACATCCTGGGCGCCGAGCAGTCGGGCTTCATCGCGGGCGTCGGCTTCGACCTGTACGTCCGGATGATGGCCGAGGCCGTGCAGGAGCAGAAGGCCAAGCTGGCGGGCACCTACCAGGAGGACGAGCGGCCCGACGTCAAGGTCGAGCTGCCGATCAACGCCCACATCCCGCACGACTACGTCACCTCCGAGCGGCTGCGGCTGGAGGCGTACAAGCGGATCGCCGCGATCGGCTCCGACGCCGACATCAGTGCGGTGCGCGACGAGCTCGTCGACCGGTACGGACGGCCGCCCCAGCAGGTGGAGAACCTGCTGGAGGTCGCCCGCTTCCGCATCCGCGCCCGCCGCGCCGGGCTCACCGACGTCACCCTGCAGGGGCAGAACATCAAGTTCGCGCCGGTGGACCTGAAGGACTCCCAGCAGGTCAGGCTGCAAAGGCTCTACCCGAAGGCGCTGCTGAAGCAGGCGGCCGGTACGTTGCTGGTGCCGGTGCCCAAGACCAGGCCCCTCGGCGGCCAGCCGCTGCGCGATCTGGACCTGCTCAAGTGGTGCGGTGATCTCGTCGAGGCGATGTTCCTCGAAGCGGTGCGGGTAGAGTAAGCGGCGTTTGTCGTGAAGGGAACGCATGTGAAGTCGACTCGAATTCGCGTCATCCTGGCGGTCGCCGCCGCCGGTGTCGCGCTGACCGCCTGCTCTCCGAACCAGGCCGGCGCCGCCGCCGTCGTGGGCGGGGAGCGCATCAGCTCCGGTGAGCTGGACAGAAACGTGCGCGAGTACGAGGCGGCGCTGGCCAAGGCCAAGGTCACCCCCGCGGACCTGCAGTTCAAGGACAGCGTCCCGCAGCTCGTGCTCTTCCAGCTGGCCAACGCCAAGCAGTTCGCGAAGGTCGCGGAGAGAAAGGGCATGACGGTCACCGAGGGCGAGATCGACCAGCTGGTCGCCGGCCAGGGCGGCCAGCAGAAGCTGGAACAGCAGCTGCTCCAGAACGCCGTGGCCCCCTCGCAGATGCGTCCCTTCATCCGGGCGCAGCTCCTGTTCCGCAAGCTGATCACCCAGTACGGCGGCGGCACGGACGAGGCCGCCCTGCAGCGCGGCCAGGAGCAGGCGATCAAGGACCTGCAGGCCGTGCCGATCACCTGGAACCCCCGGTACGGCACGCCGAACCAGCAGCGGAGCGAGCAGCAGCCGAGCGTCTTCGTCGACGCCGGCCGTTTCGGCGCCCCCGCCGCTCCCGGCCCCGCCGACGCGCCGCCCGCGCCGCCGCAGCAGTAGCCTCCGGGCATGCCGCTGATCGTCGTCACCACCTCGCCCCGGGTCGCCCCGGGGCTGCTCAGCCGCCGCGCGTGGCGGGTCCTCGAGGAGGGCCCGGTGCGCACCGGGTCCGCGGACCACCCGCACCTGCCCTACCTGGCGGAGGCCGGGGTCGACGTCGAGGTGGTCGTCCCCGACCCGGCCGCGCTGGTCCGCGAGGCCGGGGCGGCGACCGTCGTGTGGCTGGAGGCCGACGAGGCGCTGATGCGCTCCATCGGCTACGCCGCCGTGGCGCTCGACGACCCGCCGGTGATCGAGGTCGTGCCGGGCTCGTACGACCTGCCGGGCGCGCGGCTGCTCGACCTGGTCTCGGTGATGGACCGCCTCCGGGTCGAGTGCCCCTGGGACGCCCGCCAGACCCACGAGTCCCTCGCCCCGTACCTCATCGAGGAGGCCTACGAGGTGCTGGAGACCATCGAGGAGGGCGACCACACCGCGCTGCGCGAGGAGCTGGGCGACCTGCTGCTGCAGGTGGCCTTCCACGCGCGGGTCGCGAGCGATCGGCCCGACGGGTTCGACGTCGACGACGTGGCCGAGGGGATCGTCGCCAAGCTCGTCCGCCGCCACCCGCACGTCTTCGCCGACACCCGGGTGGAGGGGGCGGGCGAGGTCAGCGCCAACTGGGAGACCATCAAGGCCGCCGAGCGGGCGGCCAAGAACGGCGGCGACCCGGGCTCGGCCGTCGACGGCGTCCCGATGGGCCAGCCCGCGCTCTCCCTGGCCGCGCAGCTCCTGCGCCGCGCCGAGCGCGCCGGAGCCCCCGCGACCCTCCCCGAAGGGGTTCCCGCCGACGGGCTGGGGGCCAGGCTCTTCGAGCTCGTACGGCAGGCGGGGGAGGCCGGGCTCGACCCGGAGGCCGAGCTGCGCGCGGTGGCCCGCGCCTACCGTGACCAGGTCCGCGCCCAGCCGCTCTGAGGCCGCTCTGAGGCCGCTCCGGGGGTTCGCGGGGCTCCGGAGGACCCCGAGGCGAGGCCGGGCGCTCCGCGGGTCCTGGAGCGGTGCGCGGCCGGCTCGTCTCCCCGCCCCCGCCGGGCGACGCCTTCCGGACCCTTTGCGATCATCGTTCGGAAACGTCCCGGCCGCCGTACCGGTAAGTAGGTCTCGGTAGGCTTCTGAGGCAAACTGTCCTGCGACTTTAGGAGCGCTTCGTGGCTTCCATCGAGGGCGTCACCGCCCGAGAGATCCTTGACTCCCGGGGCAACCCGACGGTCGAGGTCGACATCCTCCTGGACGACGGCAGCCAGGGGCGTGCCGCGGTTCCCAGCGGCGCGTCCACCGGCCAGTTCGAGGCCGTCGAGCTGCGTGACGGCGACGAGCGTTACGGCGGCAAGGGGGTCGAGAAGGCCGTTCTCGGCGTGACCGACGAGATCGCCGACGAGATCCTCGGGTTCGACGCCGCCGAGCAGCGCAGCATCGACCAGGTCATGATCGACCTGGACGGCACCCCCAACAAGGCCCGCCTGGGCGCCAACGCGATCCTGGGCGTCTCGCTCGCCGTGGCCAAGGCCGCCGCGGAGAGCGCCGAGCTGCCGCTCTTCCGCTACCTCGGCGGGCCGAACGCGCACGTGCTGCCGGTGCCGATGATGAACATCCTGAACGGCGGCGCGCACGCCGACAGCAACGTCGACATCCAGGAGTTCATGATCGCCCCGATCGGGGCGGAGACGTTCCGCGAGGCCGTACGCATGGGCACCGAGGTCTACCACGCCCTCAAGTCCGTGCTGAAGGAGAAGGGCTACGCCACCGGCCTCGGCGACGAGGGCGGCTTCGCGCCGAGCCTGCCCTCCAACCGCGACGCGCTCGACCTGATCCTGGTCGCCATCGAGAAGGCCGGGTACGTCGCGGGAGAGGACATCGGGCTCGCCCTCGACGTGGCCGCCTCCGAGTTCCACTCCGACGGTGTCTACACCATCGACGGCAAGGGCCTGTCCGCCGCCGAGCTGATCGCCTTCTACGAGGACCTGGTCGCGAACTACCCGCTGGTCTCCATCGAGGACCCGCTGGACGAGAGCGACTGGGAGGGCTGGAACGCCATCACCCGCGCCCTGGGCGACAAGGTCCAGCTGGTCGGCGACGACCTGTTCGTGACGAACCCGGAGCGCCTGGGCCGCGGCATCGCCGAGGGCACCGCCAACGCGCTGCTGGTCAAGGTCAACCAGATCGGCACCCTGACCGAGACCCTCGACGCCGTGGACCTGGCCCACCGCAGCGGGTACCGCTGCATGATGAGCCACCGTTCCGGCGAGACCGAGGACACCACGATCGCCGACCTCGCCGTGGCCACCAACTGCGGCCAGATCAAGACCGGCGCCCCGGCCCGCTCCGACCGGGTGGCCAAGTACAACCAGTTGCTCCGCATCGAGGAGCTTCTGGACGACGCGGCCCGTTACGCGGGTCGCGCCGCCTTCCCGCGCTTCCGGCGGTAGTTTCGTCTGGCGGCTCGCGCCCGCTCGGGCGCGAGCCGCACCGCCGGCCGCACCGTGCGCGAGTGCCGATCCCCCGCCCCGATCCCGACGAGGGGACCGGCGCGGAGAGGCCGGCACAGAAGATCGATACCGGATCGACGCGGGGAGATCGGTCCCCGCCGGTGTCGCGTCCACCGTGCGGGGCACGGTGGCCGACGCCACGAGAGCGTGGAGACGGAGGAGGGCGCATGGCGACACGGCCGCAGCTGACGGGACGGGCCGCGGTGCTCGCGATCGTGGTGTGCGCGATCGCGATGAGCCTCGCCTACCCCATCAGGGAGTACGTCGCCCAGCGCCGCCAGATCGCCCAGCTGGAGCAGGAGAAGGCCAGGGAGATCGCCGCGATCAAAGCCCTGGACGACCGCGCCAAGCAGCTTCTCGACCCCGGCTTCATCAAGCGGCAGGGCAGGGAGCGCCTTTTCTACTGCGACCCCGGGCAGAAGTGCTACGTCGTCATGGGAGGCTCTCCCTCGCCGGGTAAGGGCACGGCCGGCGAGCGGAAGGCCGTCGCCAGGCCACCGTGGTACGAGACGCTGTGGGACTCGGTCAAGGCCGCCGACAGCGGCAGGGGGCAGAAGGCGGCCAAGGCCGCCGGATGACGCCGATACCCTGGGTGTCGTCTTTCAGGGGGTGTCACGAATGGTTGATGATCGCGACGTGGCGGCGGTGGAGCGACAGCTCGGCCGGGCGCCACGAGGACTGCGCGAGGTGGCGCACCGCTGCCCGTGCGGGCTTCCCGACGTCGTCGAGACCGCCCCGAGACTGCCCGACGGATCGCCCTTCCCGACCCTGTTCTACCTGACCTGCCCCCGGGCCGCCTCGGCCATCGGCACGCTGGAGACCTCGGGGCTGATGCGGGACATGCAGGCCAGGCTTGCCGACGATCCGGAGCTGGCCGAGGCGTACCGGGCCGCCCACGACGACTACGTGGCGCGCCGCGACAGGGCGGCCGCCGAGGACGGCCTGGAGCCGCTGCCCCGTGACATGCAGAGCACCGGGGGCATGCCCACCCGGGTGAAGTGCCTGCACGCCCTGGTCGGGCACGAGCTGGCGGTTCCGGGGAGCAACCCCTTCGGCCGCGAGGCCCTCGACGCGCTCGGCGACTGGTGGTCCGCCGGGCCGTGCGTCGCCCGGGACGTAACACCGTGTGCCCGAGCCGCGGCACCGACCACGAAGGAGACCGAGTGATCCGCGTCGCCGCGATCGACTGTGGCACCAACTCCGTCCGCCTGCTCGTCACCGACATCGGCAGGGGCAGGCTGATCGACCTGGAACGCCGGATGGAGATCGTCCGGTTGGGCCAGGGGGTCGACGAGACCGGCAGGCTCGCGCCCGAGGCCCTGGAGCGCACGTTCGCCGCGATGCGCGGCTACGCCGGTCTCATCGACCGGCACGGGGCCTCCGCGGTCCGCGTGGTCGCCACCAGCGCGACGAGGGACGCCGCCAACCGGCAGGACTTCGTCGACGGCGTACGCGACATCTTCGGGGTCGAGCCCGAGGTGATCACCGGCGCGGAGGAGGCGGAGCTGTCGTTCGCCGGGGCCACCCGCGACCTGGTGCGGTTCTCGTACGAGACGGGCATGCCCGCCCCCGACGGCACCCGCCCGCCGTATCTCGTGGTCGACATCGGCGGCGGCTCGACCGAGTTCGTGCTGGGTTCGACGCACGTGGAGGCCGCGCTATCGGTCGACATCGGGTGCGTCCGGCTGACCGAGCGCCACCTGCGCGACGCGGGTGACCCTCCGTCGGCGGAGGCGATCGAGGCGATGACCGCCGACATCGACGACGCGCTCGACCGGGTCGCGGCCGAGGTGCCCGTGGAGCGGGCGCTGACGATGGTCGGGCTCGCCGGATCCGTCACCACCGTCGCCGGAATAGCGCTCGACCTGCCGGAATACGATCCGGGGAAAATTCACCATTCGCGAATTTCCGCAGGTCACGTGCATGACATCGCCGAGCGGTTGCTTGGAATGACCGTTGAACGCCGGGCGGCGATTCCCCTCATGCATCCCGGAAGGGTCGACGTGATCGGGGCGGGCGCGCTCATCCTGGACCGGATAGTGACCCGGTACGGCTTCGGCGATGTCGTCGCCAGTGAGCACGACATCCTCGACGGCATCGCGTGGTCGCTCGCCGATTCATAACAACACCTAGACAATTCACCTGTTTAGGGAGTATTGAGGAAAGCTTCCCGTTTATGGTTAGGTAAAGAAGCTTTAGTGAGGCTTTGCCGTGGGGCCCGGCACAGCTGTTGTCGGGGCGGCAACCGTCTCCTGAGCGATCTTGCCTCCCAACGAACGGAGCATCCCCTCATGAAGTCCGGACTAGCAAGCAAGCTAGCCGCAGCAGGAGCCAGCGCGGCCATGCTGGCAACCATGGCAGTAGGCATGCTGGCCACGCCCGCGGCGGCGGCCAGTGGATCGAGCCAGGCGGGGAAGGTGGCCTCGGCCGCCGCCAAGCCGAGGCCCGCCGTCTCTGCCGGCACCCCCAAGGCCTCCCCCGCGAAGTACGCGGGTGAGTGCCCCGTCAACGTGACCTTCTCCTCGAAGATCAAGGTGAAGGCCGTCAAGAGCAAGACCACGGTCGCCTACCGGTGGCTGCGTGGAGACGGCTCCAAGGGCAAGGTGAAGTCCTTCACCTTCCGCGGCAAGGGCGTCAAGAGCTTCATCGTCAAGGAGAAGGCCACCTTCAAGGGCAACGTCAAGGGCTGGCAGGCCATCCAGGTCCTGGCCCCGCGCGGTGTGACCTCCTCGAAGGGCTACTTCTCGGTCGCCTGTGGCTCTGACGAGGACAAGCACGAGATCATCAACCCCCGCGTCGGCGCCCACGTGTGGGTCGACGAGGGCAACTGCAAGGCCGTCCTGGTCGGTCGCATCCACGCCTCCGGCGTCCGCTGGGTGCACTACCGCTGGGTCGTCAACGGCCGCGTCGTCGACCGTGACTCCGTCCGCGTCGACGGCTCGCGCAAGGTCTTCCACGTGATCAGGCCCCGTGACGACTTCAGGGGCTGGGCCTCGCTGCAGATCGTCGGCCCGGTGGAGGCCTCCTCCAACCGCGCCTACTTCAAGATCTGGTGCAAGGACACGTCGCCGAAGGTCTGGGCCTCCGTCGACGCTCCGGCCGCCTACGAGGGCACCTGCCCGACGAGCCGTACGTTCATCGGCACGATCAGCGCGAGTGGTCGCACCACCGTGAAGTACCGCTGGATCCGTGACGGTGTGGCGGGCGACTGGCAGTACGCCCACTTCAGTGGTTACGGCTCGCACCGCCAGGTCGTGACCGACACCTGGAGCGCCTCGGCGTCCGGTGAGTCCAAGCGCGCGATCGACATCGCCGGTGGCCCGACCACCGGCACCGTGGTGGCCAAGGTCGTCTGCAAGGTCGCTCCGACCCCCACGCCGACCCCCAGCCCGGTTCCCCCCACTCCCACCCCCACCCCGACCACCACCGCCTGACGGCACGGTAGGTCGAGGTAGCGCGCCCGGCGGCTGACGCCGGGCCGCGTCCCGAGTGAGACGAGAGGCGGCGCCCGCATCCAGCGGGCGCCGCCTCTCGCGTTTCCGCGCCCGTCTTCCGGAGCCCGGGTTCCGGAGGCCGTGCGGCGCGGGTGGCGGGGTGTGGACCTCGTGGTCTCCCGCGTCGGGCACCATCGAAGGATGACCCACGTTCCTCCCGGATCCGGCTGGCCCGACGATCCCGCCCGTCCCGACACCCCGGTCGCGCACGACCCCGCAGAGGTGCGGAAACTCGCGGGGGAGAGCCGTACCCTCGCGGAGCTCACGGCCGCGCAGTCGGTCTGCCGGGCCTGCCCGCGCCTGGTGGAGTGGCGTGAGGAGGTGGCGACGGTCAGGCGGCGGGCGTTCGCCGAGGAGACCTACTGGGGCCGGCCCATCGCCGGGTGGGGCGACGAGAGGCCCGAGATCCTCATCGTCGGGCTGGCGCCGGCGGCGCACGGCGGCAACAGGACCGGGAGGATCTTCACCGGCGACCGCAGCGGCGACTGGCTGTTCGCCTCGCTGTACCGGACGGGCCTGGCCGTACAGGAGACCAGCCTTCGCGCGGGGGACGGCCAGCGGCTCGTCGGCGCGCGGATGGTGGCGGCGGTCCGGTGCGCTCCCCCCGCCAACAAGCCCGAGCCCGCCGAGCGGTCCGCCTGCTTCCCCTGGCTGTCCCGCGAGGTCGCCCTGGTCTCGGCTGACGTACGGGTGGTCGTCGCGCTGGGAGGTTTCGCCTGGCAGGCGATCTGGCCCGCGCTGAAGGACGCCGGGTACGCCCTGCCGCGGCCGAGACCGCCCTTCGGGCACGGCGCCGAGGTGGAGATCACCTCTCCCCGGGGAAGTTCCGCGCATCTTCTCGGCTGCTATCACCCCAGCCAGCAGAACACCTTCACCGGCCGGGTGACCGCGCGGATGCTCGACGACCTCTTCACCAGGGCGAACGCGCTTCGCGGCTTGTGAACTCGATCACAAAGAGAAGATCGGCGGGAATTCTGTCGAGAAGAGCAGGTGTTTCTAGCCGGTAGCGGAAATTCTGGTCAGGTTGCCACATGGGCGGCTGGCGCGATCGGAGGCCCGAGCGTATGCTTGTGAAAGGTTTCACAAGCTATGAAACTTAAGGATGGCGTCGAAGTGAACCGCAACTCCAAGCACATCGTGGTCGTCGGTGGAGGCTACGTCGGCCTCTACACCGTGCTGCGCCTGCAGCACACCCTCCGCAAGGAACTCCGCGAAGGAAGCGTGCGCATCACCGTCCTGACCCCCGAATCCCACATGACCTACCAGCCCTTCCTCCCCGAGGCCGCCGCGGGGAACCTCTCGCCCCGGCACGTGGTCGTCCCGCTCCGCCGCGTGCTCTCGAAGGCGACGATCCTCAACGGCAAGGTCTCCAAGGTCAACCACGCGGCCAAGACCGTCACCTTCGCCCCCAACGTCGGCACGCCGCACGAGATCGACTACGACATCGTGGTCATGGCCGCCGGATCGATCTCCCGTACGCTTCCCATCCCCGGCCTGGCCGACGCCGCGATCGGTTTCAAGACGGTCGGCGAGGCGATCGCGCTGCGCAACCGGGTGCTCGAGCTCCTCGACCGGGCCGAGAGCGACGAGAACGAGGCCCTGCGCAGGCGTGCCCTGACCTTCGTCGTGATCGGCGGGGGTTTCGCGGGCGTCGAGGCGCTCGCCGAGCTGGAGGACATGGCGGTCGACGCCACCCGCTACTACCGGAACATCTCCCGCGAGGACATGCGCTGGATCCTCGTCGAGGCCACCGACCGCATCCTTCCCGAGGTCGGCCCCGAGATGGGCGCGTGGACCGCCGAGCAGCTGCGCGAGCGCGGCATCGAGGTCAAGATGAACACCCGCCTCGAGTCCTGCGAGGGCGGCCTGGTCAAGCTCTCCGACGGAGAGGAGTTCGAGGCCGCCACCATCGTGTGGACCGCGGGGGTGAAGCCCAGCCCGGTGGTCAACGCCGGGGACCTGCCGCTCGACGAGCGCGGCCGGATCAAGACGACCTCCCGCCTGACCGTGGTCGGCGTCGAGGACGCCTACTCGGCCGGAGACGTGGCGGGGGTGCCCGACCTGACCAACCCCGGCCAGTACTGCGCGCCCAACGCGCAGCACGCCGTGCGGCAGGCCAAGGTCCTGGCGGACAACATCACCCGGAGCCTGCGCGGGCGGGAGCTCGCCGACTACCGGCACAGGTACGTCGGCTCCGTCGCCGGTCTGGGCCTGCACAAGGGCGTCGCCAACGTCTACGGGATCAAGCTCCGCGGGCTCGCCGCGTGGTTCATGCACCGCACCTACCACCTGTCGCGGGTGCCCACCGTCAACCGCAAGGTCCGCGTGACGGCCGACTGGACCCTGGCGCTCTTTTTCAAGCGCGAGACCGTCTCCCTGGGGGAGATCGAGGAGCCGCGCACGGAGTTCCGCGCCGCGGCGACGAACTGAACCCCCGCCCCGGAGGGCGGAACCGACTCCCGAACCCGGAGGTGGGCGACGAGGCCCACCTCCGGGTTCGCCGTTCCCCGCGGTGTGCTATTCCTTGACCGGGCCCCTCCGAAGCCGAGGCGATCCGTGGGTTTCCAATGAAAGTGATGCGACGGTTGCCTTGAGCAGTTACGCATGAGTGGTCCGTTACGTATGATTACGGCGCCCCCGTAGCCCAATGGCAGAGGCAAACCCCTTAAAAGGGTTCGAGTGAGGGTTCGAGTCCCTCCGGGGGCACTCATGACGATCTGCCGGACAAGGCCCATGACCAGTGAAAACTGGGTCGTGGGCCTTTCCTCGTTTATCCGGACGTCCATGACCGGTGCCGAACGGCCACGGCCGTCCATCCCAAATGCGTCCGCGAAACTTTTGCGGTTACCCAAATGTGATCAGTTTTCCCGGGCGCGTTCGGGATTCGCCGCCGGGCGCGGAGCCCCGCATCTCGGCGCCCTTCGCGTGGAGGGATGTGGGCGGGCGGGGTACGGCGCCGCCGTGGCCCGCCCGCTCGGCGGTCTCGGCGGCGGGCGCATCGGCGGGGGCCGGACACCCACCGCGCTTCACCTCCTGGCCAGTCTGACCGTAAATTGGAAATATGGACGGTAAAAATCCCCTCGGGGAGTTTCTCCGTGCTCGACGCGAGGTCACGACCGTCGACCAGGTGGGGCTGCCGTGGACCCGTCGCCGGACACCCGGACTGCGCCGGGACGAGGTCGCGATGCTGGCCGACGTGAGTACCGACTACTACATCCGGCTGGAACAGGGGCGGGAGCGCAATCCGTCGGTCCGGGTGCTCGAGGCCCTGGCACGGGTCTTCCAGCTCGGCCCCGAGGCGGCCGAACACCTTCACGATCTCGCGCACCGCAGGGGCCCCGACCACGAGCCGGTCGGCGGTACCGACCGGTTGCGTCCGGCGGTGCGGCGGTTCGTGGAGGGGTGTGATCACGCGGTCACGTTCGTGCTGAACCGCCGGCTCGACCTCATCGCCCGGAATCCACTGGCCACCGCCCTTTACCGAGGAGTGGGCGGCTGCGACAACGCGCTGCGGCTGGCCTTCCTCAACCCCGTCGCACGCGAGTTCTACCTGAACTGGGAACAGCAGGCCCGTGACCTGGTGGCCCATCTCCGCGCCATCGGGGGAACGGGCCACGCGGACCCGTTCGTGCTGGAACTGGTCAAGGATCTCTCACGGGGGAGCGAGGCCTTCCGGCGGCTGTGGGCCCGCTACGACGTCCGTAGCAGGACGTACAGGTCCGTTCCGTATCGCCACGGCGAGATCGGGGAGATGACTCTCAACTATGAGGTGTTCCGCGTCGGCGGTCTCGCGGGCCAGCAGCTCGTCGTCGGCCAGCCCGACCCGGACGCCACCTCGGAACGCGCTTTCGACGCGCTGAGAAGGCTCGCCGGAGTTGAGGGGACCCGCCCGGCCGGCGACGAACGGCGAGAGGGGTAGGGGGCGACCCGCCTCCCGTGAAAGGGCGCGCGTCCCTGGGCGGGCACCGCGTCGCCCGTCCGACGATCGGCCGGTGATAGGCGCGGATGTGATCACGGTTCGATGTGCCGCACGGCCTGGGATTCGGAAGGGTCCCAGGTATAAAATAGTAACCATGAGGGACGAGGCGAACCTGGAGCCCATGCTCCGGGCCAACGGGATCGCCCGCCAGGTGATCGGTCACATCGGGGACAAGTGGTCCCTGCTGGTGATCGCGGCGCTGGGGCACGGGGCCCAGCGGTTCTCCCGGCTCAAGACGCGGATCGAGGGGATCAACCAGCGCATGCTCACCCGGACGCTCAGGGCACTGGAGCGCGACGGCATCGTCGAGCGCAACGTCTATCCGACCTCGCCGCCCACGGTGGAATACGTGCTCACCCGGATGGGGCGGGACCTGTCGGTGGCCGTGACCGGCATCTGCGAGTGGGCGCGCCGCAATCTCGACGAGGTCGAGGCGTCGCAGCGGCTTTTCGACGAGCGATCGGCGAAACAGATGTGAGGCTCGGGAACCGGACGTGCTACCCGTTCGTTGACAACATCGGCGGTAGCCGTACGGTCACTTGGACAACATAGATATCGGCACGATACGGCCGTGTGACAACCGATCTAATACGCTGATCGCGTAGGTCGCAGCGTGGAGGCAGCGATGGAGAGCAAGAACCCCGTATTCAGTCGGCAGGCCAAGGGCCAGCAGCAAGGCTGGGGCGCGCCGACCCCCACCCCTGAGCAGCTTCAGGGCATGTACAACACGCCGTCATACGCGCCGCCCGCACAGCGGACGATGACGATCGACGACGTGGTCGTGCGTGGTTTCATCACACTTGGCACGCTCGTCGTCTCGGCGGCGGTCGCCTGGGTGCTCAATCTCGGCATGGTCGCGGCGATCGCCGGTGTCATCGTCGGCCTGATCCTCGCCCTGGTCATCTCGTTCAAGTCCAGCACCAACCCCGTGCTGATCCTCGGCTACTCGGTCGCCTACGGCGTCGCCGTCGGCGTGATCAGCCACGTCTACAACGATCTGTACAGCGGCATCGTCTTCCAGGCGGTGGTCGGTACGGCCCTGGCGTTCGCCGCCATGCTCACCGTCTACTCGCTGCGCATCATCCGCGTGACGCCGAAGTTCACCAAGTTCGTCGTGGCCGCGGGGCTGGGCCTGATGGGCCTCATGCTCATCAACCTGGTCGCCGGTTTCTTCATCGAGGACGGCATCGGCATCCGGTCGGGCGGCCCGCTGGCCTACGTGTTCAGCATCGCCACGATCCTCATCGGCTGCTTCTTCCTGCTCCTCGACTTCGACGAGGTCGAGCGCGGGGTGAAGAACGGTGCCCCGGAGAAGTACTCCTGGCTGATGGCCTTCGGCCTGACCGTCACCCTGGTCTGGATCTACCTGGAGATCCTGCGCCTGCTGAGCTACTTCTCGAGTAGCGACTGACGAACAGCGCAGGGAGGCCCCGCCGAACACGTTCCGGCGGGGCCTTCCGTTTTTCTTGGCGGACACGTGAGTGAACGGAAGGCAACGGGGGATAGACGAACCGCGACGGAAGAGAGCATCTCGGGGCTTGCTATCTGGGCTTTCGTGATGCACTGTCGAGCAAAGGAGCCTATCCGTGGAGGTGCCCATGTCGTTGAACCACTCACTGGAGACGCAGAGCAAGCTGATCGCAAGGGTCCCGGACATCACGGGACGCGCACTCCCAGAGTGGTTCCAAGCAATCGACAACGGCCCGTCGTTCCTTCGCTGCGATGAGCGAGCCACCTGGCTCGCCGATGAGCACGGGCTGACCCACGGCTACGCCGCCGCCATTGTGCACGAGCACGAGCGGCATCGCCGTACCCGTTACCTGTAAGTCGCCTATCGCCGTGAAGCCCGCGCCACTTCCGGTGGTGCGGGCTTTGATGTGCGCGATGATGAGCGCATGGATCATGACAAGGCGCGCGGGTTCATCCGCGCCAACCACCGCGCGGTCATGCTGACCTCGCACGCCGACGGGCGCCCGCAACTCTCCCCGGTCACCGTGGGGCTCGACGCGGAGGGGAACGCGATCGTCAGCACCCGGGAGACCGCGGCGAAGGTGCGCAACCTCCGCAGGAACCCGCAGGTGTCGCTCTGCGTGACGACCGACGAATTCTTCGGCGAGTGGATCCAGATCGACGGCGTGGCGGAGATCGTTTCCCTGCCCGAGGCGATGGATCTCCTGGTCGGCTACTACCGTGACATCTCCGGCGAGCACCCCGACTGGGACGACTACCGGGCCGCCATGGAGCGGGACCGGCGGGTGATCCTGAAGATCGCGATCACCCGCGCCGGCCCCGACGTGCACGGCTGACCGGCCGTCCCCGGCGCGGAGACACCGCGGCCGGGCATCGGGGTCTCCGATCGCCCGGCCGGGTCCAGCCGTCTCAGCTGAGGCGTTCCAGGACCATCGCCATGCCCTGGCCGCCACCGACGCACATGGTCTCCAGGCCGATCGACCTGTCGTGGAAGGCGAGGCTGTTGATCAGCGTGGAGGTGATGCGGGCACCGGTCATCCCGAAGGGGTGGCCGACCGCGATGGCGCCGCCGTTGACGTTGAGCCGGTCGATGTCGATCCCGAGGTCCTGGTAGGACGGGATGACCTGGGCGGCGAACGCCTCGTTGATCTCGACGAGGTCCACGTCGCCGATGGCCATGCCCGCCCTGGCCAGGGCCTGCTTCGAGGCCTCGACCGGGCCCAGGCCCATGATCTCGGGGGACAGGCCGGTCACCCCGGTGGAGACGATCCGGGCGAGCGGGGTGATGCCGAGCTCGGCGGCTCTGGTGTCGCTCATCACGATCACGGCGGCGGCGCCGTCGTTCAGCGGGCAGCAGTTGCCCGCGGTGACCGTGCCGTCCGGCCGGAATACCGGCTTGAGCTGGGAGACCGCCTCGTAGGTGGTCCCCGCGCGGGGGCCGTCGTCCTTGCTCACCACGGTCCCGTCGGGCAGGGTCACCGGGGTGATGTCCCTCTCCCAGAAGCCGTTGGCGAGGGCCTTCTCCGCCAGGTTCTGGGAGCGGACGCCGAACTCGTCCTGCTCCTGCCGGGAGACGCCCTTCAGCCCGGCGAGGTTCTCCGCCGTCTGGCCCATCGCCACGTAGACGTCGGGCACCTGGCCGTCCTCGCGCGGGTCGTGCCAGACTCCCTTGCCGCCCTCGGCGGCACTGAGCGAGCGGGCGTGGGCGTCGCCGAACAGCGGGTTCATCGTGTCGGGCAGCGAGTCGGAACTGCCCTTGGCGAAGCGGGAGACGCACTCCACGCCCGCGGAGACGAACACGTCGCCCTCGCCGGCCCTGATCGCGTGCAGGGCCATCCGGGTGGTCTGCAGCGAGGACGAGCAGTAGCGGGTCACGGTGGTGCCCGGCACGCCGTCCAGGCCGAGCAGGGTGGCGACCACCCGGCCCATGTTGAAGCCCTGCTCGCCGCCCGGCAGGCCGCAGCCCAGCATGAGGTCGTCGATCGTGGTCGGGTCGAGCTGGGGGACCTTGGCAAGCGCGGCCTGGATGATCTGTACGGTCAGGTCGTCGGGGCGGATGTCCTTGAGGGACCCCTTGAAGGCGCGTCCGATGGGCGAGCGCGCGGTCGCGACGATGACTGCCTCGGGCATGTGGCTCTCCTGGGTTCGTGTCTGCTCCTCCAGCGGAGCGTACCGCGCGGTATGCCCGAAGCCACGCCCCGGGGGCGGTGTAACAGAACTTTGTACGGGAAGCACAAGGCCCCCTCCCGCCCGGCGGGAGGGGGCTCGGCCACGAATCAGCCGTACATGCCGGGGGAGGTGCCGTCGCCGTCCTTGATCCCGTGGAGGCCGCCCTTCTCGTCACGCCACATCCGCCAGCCGTTCTGGCTGCCGGTGAACCACAGGGGCGGGGCGCCCGCGCCGGACACCCGCGTGCCGTCGGCGAGCCTGAACTGGCACAGCGAGGCCACCGAGTAGAAGCCGGAGTTCTGGCCCTTGAGCGCGAGCGGCTTGGGATCGGTCACGCAGAAGGACCAGGCCCGCTCGTCCTTGACGTCGGCGTTGCGGCCGGTGGGCAGGTCGAAGACGTTGCCCGGCTTGCCGTGCCGCAGGAAGCCGACCTTCTCCATCCGGGTCGGGAAGGCCAGCCACCAGCCCGACTCGGGAACCTGCTCGGCGGAGATCTGGCCGAGGACCCGGCCGCTGTCGGCCTCCAGCCGGGCGAACCCGCCGTAGCGGCCCTCCTGGTCGACCGGGCGGACCACCGGCGCGAAGCCGGGGCTGCCACTGGGGTAGACGCGGACCACCGACGGGCGCATCCAGTTGACCGTGCCGTCGGCGAGCTTGACGGAGAACAGGCCGAAGGCGGAGACCTTGCTCGTCTTCGGATTGGTGTAGGGGGCGACGTATCCGACGAGGTTCCCCGCGGTCGCGCCGAAGGACCAGCCTCCCGACAGGTCCACCCCGGCGCCGAGGGGCTGCTCGACGGGAACCCGCCAGACGGCCTTGCCCGTCTTCAGGTCGCGCGCCTCCAGGACGGGGTGGCGGGCCAGGCGGAGGAACACCACGCGCGAGGCGTCGGACCACTCGGCCTCGGCGATGCCGGGGATCTTCCACATGACCTTGCCGGTCATCGGATCGAGGACGACGACGCGGGCGCTCGCGAGCGCGGTGTTCTCGGGCACGCACACGAACGCCCCGCACCGCTGCGGGCCGAAGGTGGAGTGCACCGGGCGGCTCCACTTACGCGTCCCGGTCCTGCCGTCGAGGCCGACGAGCGTGGCCTTCCAGCGGCCCCGCCTGGCGGGGTCGATCGTCACCGCGACGGCCTGTCCCGCGGAGGTCTCGACGATCGCGGGGGCGGGCACCCCCATCCCCGGCAGGCGGCCCGCCATGGTCGAGGGATGGGCCCACAGCCTCCTGCCGGTGGCCAGGTCGAGGGCCACCGTCTCCAGCGTGCCGTCGGGCTTCATGGAGGTCGTCGTGGCGACGCCACCGGCGGTGGTGGTGCGGCTGACCGCGTTCATCTCGGTGTTGTGCCAGGTGGGATGGTCCGGGGTGGCCGCTTCTGTGCCGGAGCAGCCGCCCAGGGCCAGAGCTCCGGCGAGCACCAGGGCCGGTTTCGCGAGGGGCCGGATCACGGGTATTCCACTCCAATGCGGGCGAGGCGTTACGGCTTCGCAGCGGAGGGTGACCGTGTTCAGGCGTCGTTGGGCCGCATCCCCGGCCTGCGGCCGAGCATGGTCACCCACCGTCCGTGAGGTCCGGTCGCTCGTCCGGCGACACGGGTCGCGGAGACCTCGGCGCCGGGCTCCTCCGCGGCCTTGGCCGCCGCGAGGTAGATCGACTCAGCGCGCCGGGCCCGGGGCTCGGGCCAGAGTTCCAACGCACTGCATACGGAAGGTAGCACCGCGTAAGCAATCTGGAGATAACCTTGAGCAGATGGGTGATAACGATCAAGGCCGAACATCTCCGCGGGGTTGGTGTCGAACTCCTGCCCCAGCAGGTCCGCGAAGGCCACCGTCCGCCCGCCCGCCTCGACCACGGCGACGGTCTGCGCGGCGGCCAGCTGGCGGCTCCACCGCCGTGTCACCCAGCGGAGCGGCTGCGCGATCGGCCGGACCGTGCCGAGGTCGGGGCAGGTGCCCACGACCACCTCCGCCCCCGCCTCCCGCAGCCGCCTGACCGCCTTCTGCAGATGCCGTACGGCGTGGGCGGGCCTGCTCTGCGAGGTGACGTCGTTGGCCCCGACGAAGATGACCGCGATATCGGGACGGGCCCTCAGCGCCGTGTCCACCTGCTCGCCCAGCTCCGCGGAGGTCGCTCCCGACCTGCCCGCCACGGTCAGCCGCACCGGCCGCTCGGCGATCACGGACAGCCCGTGGGCGATCAGCACGGCGGGCGTCTCCGCCGGGTCGGAGGTGCCCAGGCCGACGGAGATGGAATCGCCGAGCATGGCCATCCTGAGCGGCTCGCCGCCGAACGCCCCGTACACGCCGTCCGACGGCGGTCCCTCCATGCCGTGCGGGCGGCCGACGGCGCGGCGGGCCACCAGTGCCTCGGCCAGCAGCAGGCCGTAGGTCGCCGCGCCGAGCGCGGTGAGGCCCCCTCCGCCCAGCGCGGCCGCCGCGGCGATGCGGCGGGCGGTCCTCGCCACTCCCGGTGTCCAGATCACGTGGCGTCGCTCCCTCCGTACAGGGCGGTAGCGTTGCCCTTGGCAACACAGCCGAGTCCCCGCCACCCCCATGGGATCACGGCGACCACAACAACAAGCCGACCAAGCTTTGGTATTTCGAGGTGATATCCCGGTGCGCGTACATGACTCGCTCGTCGAGCTGATGGGCAACACCCCTCTCGTCCGGCTGCACAAGGTGACGGAGGGCATCTCCGCCCAGGTGCTCGCGAAGGTGGAGTACTTCAACCCGGGGGGATCGGTGAAGGACCGCATCGCGGTCCGGATGATCGACGCCGCCGAGCGTTCGGGGGAGCTGCGCCCGGGGGGCACGATCGTGGAGCCCACCTCGGGTAACACCGGGATCGGCCTCGCCATCGTGGCCCAGCAGCGGGGATACCGTTGCCTGTTCGTGGTGCCGGACAAGGTGGCCCAGGACAAGATCTCGGTTCTGCGCGCCTACGGTGCCGAGGTCGTGGTCTGCCCGACGGCGGTCGCCCCCGATCACCCCGACTCCTACTACTCCGTCTCCGACCGGCTGGCCAGGGAGACGCCGAACGCCTGGAAGCCGGACCAGTACTCCAACCCGCACAACACCGAGAGCCACTACCACTCCACGGGCCCGGAGGTCTGGGAGCAGACCGAGGGCAGGATCACCCACTTCGTGGCGGGTGTCGGCACCGGCGGCACGATCAGCGGCACCGGCCGCTACCTCAAGGAGGTATCCGGCGGCCGGGTCAAGGTCATCGGAGCCGATCCGGAGGGCTCGGTCTACTCCGGGGGCACCGGGCGCCCGTACCTGGTGGAGGGGGTCGGCGAGGACATCTGGCCGGCCAACTACGACACCACGATCTGCGACGAGGTCATCGCGATCTCCGACAGGGACTCCTTCAACATGACCCGTCGCCTGGCCCGCGAGGAGGCGCTGCTGGTGGGCGGCTCCTGCGGCATGGCGACGGTCGCGGCGCTGCGCGTGGCCGAGCGGGCCGGGCCGGACGACGTGATCGTGGTGCTGCTGCCCGACGGCGGCCGGGGCTACCTGTCGAAGATCTTCAACGACGAGTGGATGGCCGACTACGGCTTCCTGACCACCTCCAGCGAGGAGGGCCTGGTCAAGGACGTGCTGACCCAGAAGCGCTCCGGCATGCCGGAGTTCGTGCACACCCACCCGCACGAGTCGGTCGACACGGCCATCTCGATCATGCGCGAGTACGGCGTGTCGCAGCTTCCGGTGATGAAGGAGGAGCCGCCGGTCATGGCCGCCGAGGTGGTCGGCTCGATCCTGGAGCGCGACCTGCTCGACGCCCTCTACCGGGGCCGGGTGCGGCCGACCGACCCGCTGGCCGCCCACATGTCGCAGCCGCTGCCGACGATCGGCGCGGGGGAGCCGGTCTCCATCGCCGTCGAGGCGCTGGAGAAGGCCGACGCCGCGGTCGTCCTCGACGACGGCAAGCCCGTCGGCCTGATCACCCGTCAGGACCTGCTGGCCTTCCTCGCCAACCGCTAGCCGCTAGCCGTGCTCCCGGCCGGGTCCCCGGCCCTCCGGGGGACGCGGGGGTCTCCCGGCTCCGCGCCGTCCGGGGATCCGAGGGTCTCCCGGGACGGAGGCCTCCGAGGTCAGAGGGGGAACTCCGCCATCACCTCCCAGGCCCCGGAGGGGGTGGGCCCGGCCATGAGGCGGCCGCCGAGCGCCTCGACGCGCTCGGCCATGCCCACCAGGCCGAAGCCGCCCCCGAGGCGGGAGATCCTGACGTCGGCCGTCGAGCCGTAGTTGCGCACCCGCAGCCGCACGGCGCCCCCGGTGGCCGAGGCGCCGCCCACGCCCGCGCCGGTCGAGGTGCTCGCGGAGGCGTAGGCGGCACGCCGGCTTCGCGGGTCCTGGCCGTTCCTCGTTCTCGCGCGCACGCTCTCGGCCCACGCGCGCAGGTCGGATCCGTCGGTGAGCTTCAGGTCCGCCTCGACCCAGCCGGTGCCCGGGGCGTGCCTGCGGACGTTGGTCAGCGACTCCTGGAGGACCCGGTGGAGGGTGGTCATCACCTCCTGGGCCACGGTGTCGTCGGTGATGCCCTGGCCGATGTCGAAGGTGACCTGGGGGCCCGCGGCGGAGAAGCGCTCGACCATCGTGCGCATGTCCATGAGGGTGCTGCCCGGTGAGCGGGCCGCCTGGTCCTCCGCGCGCAGCACGCTGACCAGGCGGCGCATCGAGGTCAGCGCGTCGGCCCCGGCGTTGGCGATCGCCTCCAGGGAGGGGACCACGGCCTCCGGCCTCTGCTCTGCGACGACCTTGGCGGCCTGCGCCTGCACCACGATCCCGGTGATGTGGTGGGCGACCAGGTCGTGCAGTTCCCTGGCCAGTTCCAGGCGCTCGGACCGCCGCACCGTGTTGACGGCCTCCCGGCGGCGCTCCAGCTGGAAGCGGAGGTAGGCGCCGATCCCGGCGGCGAAGGACCAGCAGACGAAGAGCAGGAAGCCGACGGCTATCGCCGGCTCCGGGCCTATGGAGTTCATGCGGGCGGTGGAGGCTTCGAGCACGACCATCGCCGCGAGGGAGAGCAGCGCGGCCCGCCGTACCGGCTCGATCGCGCGCAGCCCGCCGACGGTGAGGACCAGCAGCGACCCGATCTCGGCCGCGCCGGGACTGCCGTCGCCGTTGGTGATCCCGATGAGCAGGGAGGACAGGAACGACACCGTCAGCAGGGTGACGAGCCCGCCGACCCGTCGGCGGCGGCGTCGCACCACCGCCACGACGCCGACCAGGCCGCACACGGGGCTCAGCAGTATCGCCGGATTGAGGCCGTTCGTCGCCGCGACCACGTCGATCAGCAGGAGCAGGACAAGCCAGCCGATCAACGCTATCTCGCTGAGGCGTTTGACCCAGTAGACCAACCGGCTCGTTTCTCCCACGGTCCCCGAGCCTAGGCCTCGAGGAGGAGATGTCATATCGGCCGTTCGGTCGAACCGCCCCCGCCGGGACCGGCTCTTCAGCGGAGGCGGCGCCGGGAGCCCGTGACCGATCCTTGAGAGGTCGAAGGGGGAAAGAGATGACCGTCATCGGGATCGTGCTGCTGGTCGCGGGGCTCGTGGTCGGCGCGGCCCTGACGCTCGCCGACCCGCTCCTGCTCTCGCGGATCAGCGGGGAACGCGCCGAGTAGGCCGAGTAGGCGGCGGAGGGCCGTGGGGAGCGGCTCCCACGGCCCTGGGGCCCCCGCTGCTGCGAGTAGCGTTGACCCCATGAACCATGGATTCGAGACGCTGGCCATTCACGCAGGTCAGGAGCCCGACCCCTACACCGGGGCCGTGGTGCCCCCGATCTACGCGGTGTCCACCTACAAGCAGGACGGCGTGGGCGGGTTGCGCGCCGGATACGAGTACAGCCGGTCGGCCAACCCGACCAGGACCGCGCTGGAGGAGGCCATGGCCGCCGTCGAGGGCGGCAGCCGTGGCCTGGCCTTCGCCTCGGGTCTGGCGGCCGAGGACACGGTGCTCCGTACGATCTGCAGGCCGGGTGACCACGTGATCATCCCGAACGACGCCTACGGCGGCACCTACCGCCTGTTCGCGAAGGTCCACGAGCGCTGGGGGCTGCACTACGACCCGGTGCCGCTGGGCGACCTGGCGGCGGTGGCGGCCGCCGTGACCCAGAAGACCAAGATTATTTGGGTGGAGACGCCCACCAACCCGCTGCTCGGCATCGCGGACATCGCGGCCCTGGCCCAGCTCGCGGCCGAGTGCGGCGCGCTGCTGGTGGTGGACAACACCTTCGCCTCCCCGTACCTGCAGCAGCCGCTGGCGCTGGGTGCGGACGTCGTGGTGCACTCGACCACCAAGTACGTGGGCGGTCACTCCGACGTGGTCGGCGGCGCGCTCGTCGCGCGGGACGCCGGGCTGGGCGAGGAGCTCGCCTACCACCAGAACGCGATGGGCGCGGTGGCCGGGCCGTTCGACGCCTGGCTGACGCTGCGCGGCCTCAAGACGCTCGGCGTGAGGATGGACCGTCACTGCGACAACGCCGAGCGGGTGGTGGACCTGCTGCTCGCCCATCCGCGGGTGACCTCGGTGCTCTACCCGGGCCTGGCCGACCACCCCGGCCACGAGGTGGCGGCCAAGCAGATGAAGCGTTTCGGCGGCATGGTCTCCTTCCGCGTCGCCGGGGGTGAGGCCGAGGCGGTCGAGCTGTGCGACCGGACCAGGCTGTTCATCCTGGGCGAGTCGCTCGGCGGCGTGGAGTCGCTGATCGAGCACCCGGGCCGGATGACCCACGCCTCCGTGGCGGGCTCGCCGCTGGAGGTTCCCGGAGACCTGGTACGCCTGTCGGTCGGCATCGAGTCGATCGACGACCTGCTGGCCGACCTCACCCAGGCGCTGGGGTAGGGACGGGCACGGGAGGCGCAGGGGAGGCACGGGGAGTCGGGCGCGGGCTCCGGCCGGGTCGTCGCGACGGGCCTGGCACGGGCCGTGAGGGGGCCGGGCGGGGCCACGTGTCCGACGGGGCCGGGCGGGCCCGGGGACGGGCGCTGACCGAGCCGCGGGGCGGCCGGGCGGCTCAGACCGGGTCGCCCCAGACCATCAGCACCAGGATGACCATCCAGATCAGCACGATCACACCGGAGAGCGCGGCGATCCGGCCCACCTGCACCTTGGCATCGTCGTCCGGGTTCTCGCTGGCGAGGACCCGGATGGCGGTGCTCTGGTCCCGGTCCACCATGATCAGCAGTACCGCGGCGACGATGAAGAGCGTCATGGACACCGACAGGTACGGCTTTCCGAGAAATTCGCGGCCCAGCAGCAGCCCGAACAGGAAGACCCCGACGGACGCGAAACCGTAGAGACGCGTGGTCTTGTGCAGATAACGCAGGACGCCGACGTTCTTGGCACGGATGAATCTGGGGGTGGACATCGTGGCGGCGGTGATCGGCCCCAGAGCGAAGATCGCAAAACC
Source organism: Streptosporangium sp. G12 (assembly GCF_052983175.1). Taxonomy (NCBI): domain Bacteria; kingdom Bacillati; phylum Actinomycetota; class Actinomycetes; order Streptosporangiales; family Streptosporangiaceae; genus Streptosporangium; species Streptosporangium sp. G12. The sequence continues at coordinate 77,388 of NZ_JBRIQO010000037.1, forward strand.
GATGTGCAGCCAGAGCAGCAGGTCTGTCATGCGCCAGACATTAGTATCCGGTGATCTCGTCTGGGTACGGCTCGCGCGGGGTCACTCACCTTCGACGGTGTCGTTCCTGTCGCGCGTGGGCGGGACCATGCACAACTCGAAACAGACGCAGACGATGAGCATCAGCGCCACGAGAATTCCCGCGAGCATCGGGCTCACTTCCTCCCCTTTCGAGAACCGTGTTTTTCCATTACTGGGTAGACGGCGTTTGTTTCGAGGTGGTTGTTACGGAAGGGTCACGGTTGAGGGGACGATGTCCGGCGTACGAGATTTTCGATCTTCGCATTCCGCTCGGAGCACGTCCGCGGGGTTAGTAGGATCGTGGGCGAGCTCGTACCCGTGTGATGAGACCGGCGGCGGTGAAGTCGTGGTCGTGCCGGGCGGGCGTTCCATCGGACAGAGTAAGACGGCACAAGGGAGTGCCCGCCGTGGGTGTCAAACATGTTGAGCCGTACACCGAGGAGTGGCGGGAGCAGCCGTCCCGCTACGCCCGCCTCGTCGTCGAGGCGCTGGGCGACCAGGTCGAGAGCTGGTGGCAGGGGCCCTGCGACCCGCGCACCGTCACCATCCGCCTGATCGACGGCGACGCGCTGGTCTGGGACGAGGAGAGCGGCTGGCGCCGTGGCCGCTACGCGAGCGGCGACCCCGCGACCCCCACGGTCCTCACCGACGACCGCTATCTCGGCGGCGGCCTCCTGCTCTCCCCCGAGCGGGTCCCCTCCGCGATCGCCGACGCCCGCGCGGGCGTCGGCAACAGCACGGCGTGGCGGCCCTGCTACCGCTCCCACCGCCACCACCGCGACGGCTTCGATCTGGCGCTCGACGGCTACGTCGCCTACGTCAACGCCTGATCCCTCATAGAGCTCAGCGGGTGCGGCGGGACCGCAGGAAGTCGCTGACGACGTACTCTCCCAGGCGGTCGGCGCCGGGGGAGAAGACCCGGCCGCCGTTGCGGCGCCCGACCTCGTTCACGAAATCCTTCAGACGCTCGTCGTCGGCGAGCATGAAGACGTTGAGCGTCGCCCTGCGCCGGGTCATCTTGTCGACCTCGGCGAGGGTCAGCTCCAGCGTCTCCTGGGTGGGCGGCCACTCGAAGGCCGCCGAGCCGTTGCGCCGCAGGTGGGCGGTGGGCTCACCGTCGGTGACCACGAGCACGACCGGCTCGAAGTCGGGGTGGCGGTCCAGGTGGCGTCCGGCGATCAGCAGGGCGTGGTGCAGGTTCGTCCCCTGCACCATGTCCCACTCCAGCCCCGCCAGCTCGTCGGGCTGCAGCACCCGGGCGTAGTTGGAGAAGCCGATGATCTGCACCGAATCCTGGGGGAACTTCGAGGCCACCAGCGCCTGCAGCGCCATCGCCGTCTGCTTGGCGGCGGCCCAGGTGCCGCGCAGCGCCATCGAGTAGGACAGGTCGACCAGCAGGCACACCGCGGCCGCCGTGCGCCGCTCGGTCTCGGCCACCTCGAAGTCGTCGACCGACAGGGTCACCGTGCCGCCGCTCCCGCCGCGCCGGACGCCGTTGATCACCGTGCGGACCACGTCGATCGGCTGCTCGTCGCCGAACCGCCAGGGCCGCGTGGAGCCGGTGAGCTCACCGGCCGAGCCCGCGTCCACCTGGTCGTGGTCGCCGCGGCGCCCGCTCTCAAGGGAGGCGAAGACGCGACGCAGCGCGGTCTCTCCCAGCCGCCGTACGGCCTTGGGGGTGAGCTCCAGCTTGCCGCGCCGGCGCAGGAGGTAGCCCTGCTGCTCCAGCTCGCGCTCGATCTGCTTGAGCGCCTCCAGGTCGTCGACGGCCGACCGGCCCAGGGCACGCCGGATCGCGGCCTCGTCGATGTCGTCCATGCGGGCGCCGGGGTAGTCCTGGCGGAGCGCGGCCTCCAGCTGGGTCAGGTCGGCGAGCTCGTCCAGCGCGCCCACGGCGTCGGACATCCCCATCGGCTCGTCGCCGCTCAGCCGCTCCGGGGTGTTCCAGGCCAGGTCGGGGCGGCGGGCGTAGAGGGATTCGCCCAGGCGGCGCATCTGCTCGTCCAGCCCGGCCTGCTGGAGGGTCTGCTCGATCAGCTGGTCGAGCTCCTCACGCTGGGCCGGGGTCAGGGAGGCCAGCAGGCGCTGGGTGGCCGCGGCCCGCCGGGCCAGGGCGTCGACCAGCTCCTCCAGGTTCCGCGGCGACTCCGGGAACATGTCCCCATATTTCGACATGAACTGCTCGAAGTCGGCCTGAGTGTGCTCGCCCCGGGAATCCCGGTCGAGCATGTCGTTCAGATCGGACATCATCTCCCTGACCCGCTCCATGGCGGCCGGGTCGGGGTTGGCCAGAGACTGCCGCATGCCGCGGAACTGGCTGTCGAGCACCTCCCTGCGCAGCAGGTCGCGCAGCTCCTCGAAGGTCCGCTGGGCGGCGGCCGAACGCCACCGGTAGGTGCCCAGCTCCCGGATGGCGCTCGCCGTGTCGTCGGGGAGGGCGGCCAGCTCCGCCTCGCGCAGCCGGGCCTCGTCCGAGGGATCGGGGAACAGCTCGGCCCGTTCCTGGCCGATCGCCTTGTCCAGCAGCGCCCTGGCCCGCTCCAGCGTGCCGTCGAGACGGCCGCGCTCGCGCAGCTCGCGGCGCCGCCGCCGCACCTCGCGGAGAAGATCCTCAAGGCCGCGACGGTCCTGCGCGCCCGGCAGGCCCTCCTTGAGCAGGTCGCGCAGGGCGTGCGCGGGATTGGAACCGGACAGGATTGCGTCGCCCATCCGGTCCAGCGCCGAACGGACGTCGTACGGCGGGGCGAGCGGGTCGGGCCCGTCCCGGTACTCGCCATAGCGATAGCTCATGCAGACACCTCAGGTGCGGTAAACCGTCGTGCCGTCCACCTCGTCCTTGGACAGCCGGCGCAGGAGGTAAAGACCCTCCATGGCGAATTCCAGCGCGGCGGCGGCGTGCCCGGGGGACTCGTCGCCGATGCCGAGCTGGGACATGATCCTTGCCAGACCCGGAACCGGGCCGATCCTGCGCAGCAGCTCGGCCGCGGGAACCGTCACCCCCGACTCCACCTGGATGCCCTCGGAGAACTTCTCCAGCAGCGGGTTCAGGTCCGTGCCGCCGAGCGTGCCGCGGAACGTCTCGGCCACCGCCCTGCGCAGCAGGTGCGAGAGCACCTCGGTCTCCCGGCCCTCCTCGCTGACCTCGAACTCCACCTTGCCGCGCAGCGTGTGCACGATCCCCGGCAGGTCGGCGACCCTGGCCACCGCGTGGTCCTCGCCGGTCAGCGCGGCACGCCGTACGGCGGAGGCCGCCGCGGTCTCGGCGGCGGCGATGGAGAAGCGGGCCGAGACCCCCGAGCGGGCGTCCACCGCGGTGGACTCGCGGACCAGCCGGGTGAACCGGGCGATCACCTCGATCAGGTGGTCGGGCAGGTCGGCACCCACCTGGCCGAGCGCGGCCTCCTGGCGGATCAGGACCAGCTCGGTCTCGATCGACAGCGGGTAGTGGGTGCGGATCTCGGCGCCGAAGCGGTCCTTCAGCGGGGTGATGATCCGGCCGCGGTTGGTGTAGTCCTCGGGGTTGGCGCTCGCGATCAGCAGGATGTCCAGGGGCAGGCGCAGGTTGTAGCCCCTGACCTGGATGTCGCGCTCCTCCAGCACGTTGAGCAGCGACACCTGGATGCGCTCGGCCAGGTCGGGCAGCTCGTTGACGGAGAACACCCCGCGGTTGCTCCTGGGGACCAGGCCGTAGTGGACGGTCTCCGGGTCGCCGAGCGTGCGCCCTTCGGCGATCTTGATCGGGTCGATGTCGCCGATCAGGTCGCCGACGGAGGTGTCGGGGGTGGCGAGCTTCTCGCCGTACCGCTCGTCCCGGTGCTTCCAGGAGATCGGCAGCTCCTCGCCCGCCTCGCCGGCCAGGCGGCGGCAGCGGACGCACGAGGGTTCGTAGGGATGGTCGTTGATCTCACAACCCTCGACGACGGGGGTCCATTCGTCGAGGAGCCCGGTCACGGTGCGGATCAACCGGGTCTTGCCCTGACCCCGCTCACCGAGCAGGACCAGGTCGTGCCCGGCGAGCAGCGCTCGCTCCAGGTATGGCAGGACGGTGTCGTCGAAGCCCACGATGCCGGGGAACCGCGGCTCTCCTGCCCGCAGGCGGGTCAGGAGATTCTCACGGATCTCGGCCTTTACCGTACGGTGAATATGGCCGCTCGCGCGCAGCTCGCGCAGAGTTCGTGGCTCTGGGATGTGAGGCACGGGATCGAGCCTACGTCCACAACGCCCGATCCGGCACTCTCATCCCTCTTTCAGATCTTGACCGAATCCAAAGGGCGCAAGCCCAGCCTTCAGGCCGAGGTCAGCCCGAGCGGGAGTGCCCTTCAAGGTGCGAGCATGCCCCGGCCTTCCCGTTCACCCGCCGATACAGGGCGGTAGTCCTGGGAGACCTCAAAACGAAGAGCATGACGGCCAGGGCGAAAGGCACCATCGAACAGCCCGGCTCGCGGGTCGCGCAGAAGTCCGGCCTCAACAAGGCGATCTTGGACAGGGGCTGGTACGGGCTCGAACTCGCGCTGAGCAACGCAGCCCGGTACACGGGCAGCAAAGTGATTAAAGTTCCGGCGGCGTACACGTCTCAGACGTGCTCGGTGTGCAGGGCGGTGGATGCGGCATCGCGTGAGAGCCAAGCGCGATTCGCCTGCACCTCCTGCGGCCAGGTCGAGCATGCCGACGTGAAAGCCGCCAAGAACATCAAGGCCGCCGGGCAGGCGGTCTCAGGACGTGGAGACCTCGCCGTCGGGCGGTCTGTGAAGCGTCAACCACCCCGAACCGCCACGCGGCAGCATGCCGCGCCGGCGGCAAGGGAAATCCCGGCCCTTCAGAGCCGGGAGGAAGTCAATATTGCGTGAGGGGCAACGTGAGTGCTTGTGTCGCCAGTGGGGAGAATCGCTCCAAGACAAGGCATCGCACGGCTCCCCGGCAGGGGGGCCGGGACGACCTTGGAAGGGGCCGTCACGTGGGATCTCCGGAGTTCACGGTGTCCCGGCACCGAGGGACTTCACGGCTTCACGACAGGCTCCGCGACAGGATTCACGGCAAGATCCAAGGCTCAGGGCTTCAGGGCGAGCTTCCGGTGATACCCGGACACTCCCCGGTGAGCCACCGGACAAGGGATCAAGAAGGAGAGGCGAGACGAGTGGCGCTGATGACGAGCCGTTTCGCCGACGGCCTCGCGGTGGGGTCCGATCTGGTCTCCGCGGCCGAGACCGCGGTGCGCCAAGCCCTGTCCGGCCTGTCCGGACCGGCCGACCTGCTCTGCTTCTTCATCTGCGGGGACGATCCCGACGACGTCTCCCGCGCCGGGCTGCGCGCGATGAGCATGGCACCCGGCGCCGCCGTCCTCGGGTGCAGCGCCACCGGGGTCATCGGCGACGGGCAGGGGGTCGAGGTCACCCCCGCGGTGAGCGCCTGGGCCGCCTCCCTGGGCGGGGCCCGGCTGACGACCTTCGCGCTCGACACGCTGAGGACCGACGACCGGTTCGTCGTGGTCGGCCTGCCCGACCGTGCCCCCGACGACCACGCCGCCATCCTGCTCGCCGACCCCTACAGCTTCCCCACCGACGGCTTCGTCGAGCGTTCCGAGGAGGTCATGGGCAACCTCCCCCTGATCGGCGGCCTGGCCAACGCCATCCAGGGCCGCGGGGCGGTCCGGCTGTTCGTCAACGGGGAGATCCACACCGAGGGAGCCGTCGGAGTGCTGCTCAGCGGCGCCCTCAACGTCAGCACCGTCGTCAGCCAGGGCTGCCGCCCGATCGGCCCGACGATGGCCGTCACCTCCGCCGAGGACAACCTCCTGCTCGAGCTGGCCGGACAGCCCGCCCTGGCGCGGCTTGAGGAGATCGTCAGTGCCCTGGACGAGGACGACCGCGACCTGGTCGCCTCGGGGCTGCAGATCGGCATCGCCATGGACGAGTACGCCGAGAAGCACGAGCACGGCGACTTCCTGATCCGCGGCGTGCTCGGCATCGACCCCGAGCGGGAGGCCGTGGCCATCGGCGACGTCGTGGAGATCGGCCGTACCGTCCGCTTCCAGGTCCGCGACGCCGCCACCGCCGACGAGGACCTGTACGAGCTGCTGGACGCGCACCGCGAGGAGTTCGGCCGGGTGGACGGCGCCCTGCTGTTCTCCTGCAACGGCCGGGGCTCGGCCATGTTCGGCAGCGCCGACCACGACGCCGTCGCCGTCCGCGACACCCTGGGCCCCATCGGGGTGGCCGGGTTCTTCGCCGCCGGAGAGGTGGGCCCCGTGGGCGGCCACAACCACGTCCACGGCTTCACCGCCTCCGTCCTGGTCTTCTCCTCCCACCAGCCGGCCGGCCGCTCGTGACCTCCGCGGGAACCGGGGGACGTCACGAGCGGCTGGGCGGCGAAGGCCGTTACGGCGTTACCGGCGTGCCGCCGAAGGTCACGGCGAGGCGGCCGTCGGCGGCGAAGGACCAGCCCAGGGTGCCGGTGTAGGAGGAGCAGCGGGAGCCGTTGGAGCCGGACCAGAACTGGTTGGTGCCGTCGGCGTTGCCGA